>JACQEA010000468.1 GCA_016200825.1 Chloroflexota bacterium
AAATCGCCGCGATCATTCACGAGCGCGCGGACTTGCGCGAGCGCGTCGTCCGCGCTTTCGCCAAACGTCAAGCGGCGATCTAAAATTATTTCACAGCGATCAGGCACGACATTGTTCGAGCCGCCGCGCGCGTCAATCATGGTCGCGACAATCGAGCCGCGTCCGAGAAATGGATCGTTCGGCAATCGCGCGTCGAGCGTGGGAATTTGCGCGAGCAATGCTTGCATCTTGTAAATCGCGTTCTCGCCGAGCCAATGCGACGCGCCGTGCGCCGATTTTCCGCGCGCGGTCACGCGAATTTCACAGCGTCCCTTGTGTCCGCGATACACGCGCAAGTTGGTCGGCTCGCCGATGACGACGAAATCGGGTTTGATTTTTTCTTCTTCTGCGAACACGCGCGCGGACAATCCCTCGCACCATTCTTCAATCGAGCCGAAATAGTACGCGGTGATTCCATCCAACAATCCCAAATCGTGCGCGATTTTCAAACCATAAATCATCGGCGGCGTTGAACCTTTTTCATCGCACGCGCCGCGCCCGTACAAAATTCCGTCCGCGATTTCCGCCGCGTACGGCGCGTGTTGCCACGCGCGTGTATCGCCCGCGTCAACCGTGTCGAGATGCGAATCGTACAACAAAAATTTTTTGCCGTCGCCGATCTTTGCAACGAGGTCGCCGTACGGCGCGTAATGAATCGCGTCAAAGCCAAGCGCGCGCAATTCGCGTTCGACGCGCGCGGCAACGTCGCGAATGTTGGAATCGTGGCTGGGGATCGCGACGAGGTCGCGCAAAAAAGAAATAATCGCGTCGCGGGAAGACGCGACGCGCGAATGAATTGACGATGTCTGGAGAGAGGGTGGCTCAATCATTGTCCGCGAATTTTCCTAAACGATTTCAGGATCCAATTTGTTCAGTGATGTTACGTTATTCGCTAGTCTTACACAACCGCAATCGCCTCAATCTCGATCAAAAATTCCTCGCGCGCGAGCGCGGTCACGCCGACGAGCGTGCTCGCGGGCGGATTTTCTTTCGGTAAGTATTCGCTGCGAACTTCCACGAGTGCGGGTCGCATTTCAGGCTTGTAATTCACGACGTACGTATTCATTTTGACGACATCCGCAAATGTCGCGCCTGCCGCGCCGAGCGCGATTTTCAAATTCTCAAACACTTGCCGCGTCTGCGCGCGCAAATCGCCACTGCCAACAATCTGCCCGCTCGCATCCAGCGCGACCTGACCAGAAATGAAAATTATTTTCTTGCTCTGGGCGATTACAACGTGAGTATACGTTCCTAAATTCGTCAAGTCTTTTGGATTGATAAATTGTTTTGACATTGTTTCCTTTTCCGAGCAAGTCTGCTAAAAATCGGAGCGCTGTTTCTTGCCACAGAACTACATACAAGATCACAGAAAATTTCTGTGTGGTTCTGTGTGATTTTGTGGCGTCCCATTTTCGTTTTTATTCGCGTGCTTCGCGGGAGAATTCAGCGCGGCTTTTATCCACGCTTCATCGCTCTCAACAACGCGTCTTGATCCACCGGCAATTTTTTCACGCGCACGCCGACCGCGTTGAAAATCGCGTTCGTGATCGCGGGCGTGGTTGGAATCGAAGAAATTTCGCCGACGCCTTTCGCGCCGTACGGTCCCGCCGCGCTTTCGTCTTCGACGATGAACGAAATAATTTCAGGCGTGTGCTTGATGCTCGGCATTTTATACCGCGCGAGCCGGTCGGTGAACACGAATCCTTTTTCAACAATAAATTCTTCCGTCAGCGCGTTGCCGATGCACATGATAATGCCGCCCTCGATTTGGCCTTGCAACGCGAGCGGATTGATCGCGCGCCCGATATCGGTCGCGGTAATAATTTTTTTGCAATCCACTTCGCCGGTCTGCAAATTTATTTCGACGAGCGCGGCTTGCGCGGCGTAACTAAACGCGAAATGCATATCGCCTTCTGCGCCCAACGGTTTTGTTTCCGGCGCGACGTACTCGCGCACTAAACGCGTCGCGCGATTTTCTGCGCGCGCCCATTGCACCACTTGCGCGATTGAAACGCGTCTTTCCGTCATTGCGAGCCGCGTATTTTGCGG
>JACQEA010000469.1 GCA_016200825.1 Chloroflexota bacterium
ACTGGAATTTTACAAGAAACTACGACCCGGCGATCCGCCGACGCTCGACAACGCGAAAAATTTTCTGACCACGCTTTTGTTTGCACAACGCCGATACGATCTCGGCAAAGTGGGTCGCCACAAATTAAATCGCCGCTTGTACGGCACCGATGTGCCAGCCGATCAAATGCCGCAAGAACGCATTTTGCGCGCGGATGATTTGGTCAAAGTGGTCGAGCGTTTGATTCTGGTCAACAACGGAATCGAACATGGCGATGACATTGATCATCTGGGCAATCGCCGCGTGAAAACCGTGGGCGAATTGATCCAGAATCATTTGCGCATTGGCTTGCTCAGACTCGAACGCGTCGTGCGCGAACGGATGAGCATTCGCGATGATAACGCGTTGTCGCCGATTAACTTGGTCAACATTCGACCGGTCGTCGCGGCGATTCGCGAATTTTTTGGCGGTTCACAACTCTCGCAATTTATGGATCAAACTAATCCGCTCGCCGAGCTGACACATAAACGTACGCTATCTGCGTTGGGACCCGGCGGATTGCGCCGCGAGCGCGCGGGCTTTGATGTGCGCGATGTGCATCATTCCCATTACGGACGAATCTGTCCGATTGAAACTCCCGAAGGTCCAAACATTGGCTTGATCGGTCGGCTCAGCACGTACGGACAGATCAATGAATATGGTTTCGTCGAAACGCCGTACCGGATTATCAAACACACAGTTCCCAATAAAAAAGAATCAATGCTGGGCCGAATTTTGGCGGAAGAAATTCGCGATGGTGAGGGCGGCAAAATAATCGCGAAAGCCGGCGCGACGGTTGACGAAGACCTTGTGGAAAAATTAGCGCGTCTGCCGCGCGGAACTGAAATCAAAGTTCGCGCCTACACGACCGATCAAATTGTTTATCTCGCCGCGGACGAAGAAGACAAACATACCGTCGCGCAAGCGAATGCGCGGCTGGATGCAATGGGTCAGTTTGAAGACCATCGCGTCGAAGTTCGGCGCAATCAAACTTTCTTGACCGATCTCACGGAACGCGTCGAGTATATGGACGTTTCGCCAAAACAAATCGTCGGTGTGTCCGCCGCGCTGATTCCATTTTTGGAACACGACGACGCGAATCGCGCGCTAATGGGATCGAACATGCAACGCCAAGCGGTACCGTTACTGCGTCCCGAAGCGCCAGTGGTTGGTACGGGAATGGAATTTCAAGCCGCGCTGGATTCGGGTCAGGTCATTGTGGCGGAAGATGATGGTGAAGTGACGAGTGTCACGGCAAAAGAAATTAAAGTTCGTTACGGCAAAAAAGACCGGCTGTACACGTTACGAAAATACAATCGTTCGAATCAATCCACCTGTATTGATCAGCGGCCGATTGTGACGCGCGGTCAGAAAATGAAAAAGGGCCAAGTGCTCGCGGATAGTTCGTCAACGGATCACGGTCAGTTAGCGTTGGGGCAAAATGTTTTGGTCGCGTTCATCTCGTGGGAAGGTTACAATTTCGAAGACGCGATCTTGATCAGCGAACGCATGGTGCGCGAAGATAAATTTTCCAGCATTCACATCGAGAAACATGAAATCGAAGCGCGCGATACAAAATTAGGACCGGAAGAAATCACGCGCGATATTCCCAACGTCGGCGAAGATGTGCTCAAGGATTTAGACGAAGAGGGCATCATTCGCATCGGCGCCGAAGTGGGGCCCGGCGATATTTTGGTTGGCAAGATCACGCCGAAAGGCGAAACCGATCTGACGCCCGAAGAAAAACTTTTGCGCGCGATCTTTGGCGAAAAAGCGCGCGAGGTAAAAGATTCATCGTTGCGTTTGCCGCACGGTGAGCGCGGCAAAGTTGTGGACGTCAAAGTTTTCACGCGCGATGAACATCACGAATTACCCGCGGGCGTTGAGAAACTCGTGCGCGTTTCGATCGCGCAGATGCGTAAGATTACGGAAGGCGATAAGATGGCGGGGCGTCACGGCAACAAAGGCGTTATTTCCAAAGTCGTGCCGATTGCCGATATGCCGTACTTGGAAGATGGAACGCCGGTCGATATTATTTTGAATCCGCTCGGTGTGCCGGCGCGCATGAACATCGGTCAAATTTTGGAAACACATTTGGGCTGGGCGGCGGATCGTTTGGGTTTTCGTTCCGTCTCGCCCGTGTTTGACGGCGCGGATGAAGGCGAGATCGCGGCGGAACTCGCGCGCGCGTGGTTGATGGATCGCGCGTGGAATGAAATGATGGATCGCGCGTGGGCGTGGTTGCGCGAACAAAATTATAATCTCGATGAACTGAACGACGATTCTGAAGCCCTGCAAATTTTCTTGCAGGATTGGCTCCACGACGCGGATCGGCGGCGCTTGGGGAACGATTTGGTGTACGCGCGGCGTCAAGTGTTGCGCGCGTGGTTGAAAGAAAAAGGATACGCGCCGGACGAATTACTTTTCTTTGAAGATGACAAACGCACGCGGCTGGAAATGGTCCAAGCCGATCAATTGGCGCGGGTGGCGTGTTATCGGTTGTGGTTGGAAACGTACGGGCGCAGTGTATCGGAAAAAAAGAATGAAGAACAATTGAAAGCCGAAGTCCAAAAGGCGAGCCATGAATTATTGGTGTCGCATCCAACCTCGGGCAAGATGAAATTGTTCGATGGAAAAACTGGTCAAGCGTATGACGAACCGGTGACGGTCGGCACGATCTATATGATGAAACTCGCACACTTGGTTGAAGATAAAGTTCACGCGCGCTCGACGGGACCTTATTCGTTAGTAACGCAACAACCTCTCGGCGGTAAAGCGCAATTTGGCGGTCAACGTTTTGGCGAAATGGAAGTGTGGGCGCTGGAAGCGTACGGCGCGGCACATACGTTGCAAGAAATGCTGACGGTAAAATCGGACGACGTGACCGGACGCGTCAAGACGTACGAAGCGATTGTCAAAGGCGAAACGATTATGGAGCCCGGTGTTCCGGAATCGTTCCGCGTGTTGATCAAAGAATTGCAGTCGCTTGGACTTTCGGTAGAAGTGTTCAACACCGAAGGCGAAAAGATGCAATTTGGAAAAGAGGAAGCGGAAGAACGCGTGCCGCAATTTGGGAGTCAATCGCCGATTCACGGTGATAATGAATCGGGGATGGGCAGAGATCGAATGACCGCGCGGCGCGACGCGCGCAACGATCGTCGAATGCGCGGCGCGCGGCGCGCGCGACGCGTCTAAGATTTTTCGTTCGCGAGAGGAAAAAATGGAATTAGCCGATTTCAAAGCCATTCGCATTAGTCTTGCCTCGCCGGAACATATTCGCTCGTGGTCGTACGGCGAAGTGTTGAAACCGGAGACGATCAATTATCGGACGCTGCGCCCGGAACGCGATGGTCTGTTCGACGAGCGCATTTTTGGTCCAACGCGCGATTGGGAATGCGCGTGCGGCAAATATAAAAAGATTCGCAATCGCGGAATCATTTGCGATAAATGCGGCGTTCAAGTCGCGCCCGCGCGCGTCCGCCGCGAACGGATGGGGCATATCGAACTCGCGTCGCCGGTCGCGCATTTGTGGTACGTGCGCGGTGTGCCATCGCGCATTGGTTTGTTGCTCGATCTATCGCCGCGGCAATTGGAGCGCGTGTTGTATTTCGCGCAGTATATCGTGAACAAAGTGGACGAAGACGCGCGCAAGCGCGCGATGCAACGCTTGAGCAAAGAAGCGCAAGCCAAAACGCAAGAGTTGGAAGAGAAAGCGGAAAAAGAAATCGAGTCGCTCCAAAGCAAATTGGAAAAGGAACTCGACGCGCAGGAAAAGAAAACCGACAGCGCGATTGAAAAATTAGAAGAGCAACTCGCGGAAAAAACTGATCAGTTTGTGAGTCTCGCGAAGAATCTCGAAAGCCGGATCGAGGATGCCAAAGGCAGAGAGATTCGCCGAGCGATTGTCTTTGAACCAACCGGCGCAGGGAGCGCGGAAGAAGGCGAAGAGATCGGCGCGAAGCACAAAAAGAAATTGAATGAATTGGTGCAAGCGCAACTCGCCGAACTGGAAAAAGAAACCAAAGCAAAAGAATCTGATAAAAATTTGTTGCAGGATGCGGAGAAGGAACA
>JACQEA010000470.1 GCA_016200825.1 Chloroflexota bacterium
CAGCGAATCGTTGACGACGATGCTGCGTTTGCAAAAAACGCATCCGCGCGAATTGGCGGAAGCGCGCATGATCGTCGAAACGAATATCGCCGCGCTCGCGGCGGAACGCGCGACCGCCGCGGATCTGCGCGTGTTGGAAGAAAGTATTGACGCCGCGCGGCAAGGCCAAGCGGCGGGCGATCCAAATTTCACACCCTACAGCGTTTCATTCCACGTTGCATTAGCGCGCGCCGCGAAAAATTCCGTTCTCCTCTTCACCGTCAACTCGTTTCGCTCGCTCTTTTACGAAGTCCTCGAAAAATTAATTCCCGATCCGGAAATGGCGGCAAAAGCGATCGAGGATCACCACAGAATTCTGCAAGCCGTCCGCGCGCGCGATGCCGATCACGCGCGCGATCTGATGCGCGCGCACTTGCGCTATTTTCAAGCGCGCGCGAGCAAGATCGAACTACCGCTCACCCTGAGCGATTGAGCCCGCGCGCGTGTTTTTTATTTTCAAACTTGGGAGGTTGGGATGGCAATGCAAACGATGCAAAAACCGCAAACGGTTGCCGCGCAAAAAGATATTCGGGATTTGCGCTCGACGATTGAATGGTTTCGCCGTGAAGGTTTTTTGGTGGAAACGGATGTCGAAGTGAATCCGGATTTGGAAATCACCGGCGTCCAAAAATTGATGGACGGCGCAATGCCGATTCTGTTCAAAAACGTCAAGGGCTATCCGCATCTGCGCGCGATTACAAATCTGTTTGCGAATATGGATATCGTCAACAAAATGTTTGATTGGGATGACGCGAAAACGCGCACGCGCAAACTCGCGCACGCGCTCACGCATCCGATCGCGCCGGTGGAAATTCCGCAGAGCGACGCGCCGTGCCAAGAACAAATCATCACGGATGATTTGAATATTAACAAATATGTCCTTGCGATTCGTCACACCGATCTCGAAACAGAAATGACAATCGGCAGTGGCAACAGTGTGGTCGTCGGTCCATATTTTCACGGCGGCTCACACATCGGTTATAACCGGATGGCGGCGCGCTGGGGAAATATCGCGACGTTTCAATCCGCGCCGGGCGCGCACATGTGGCAAATTATTACGGAACATTATCGCGATGAAAAACCGATTCCACTGACGATGTGCTTTGGTTTGCCTCCCGCGTGCACATTGATCGCGGGCGGTGGATACGATTACGTGGTGTTGCCGCGCGGCGGTGATGAATTGGGCGCGGCGGGCGCGGCGCAAGGTTATCCCGTGCGGCTCGTCAAAGCGCGCACGGTCGAGGCGTGGGCGGTCGCGGATTGCGAATTAGTTTTGGAAGGCGAATTGCATCCGCGCGATAAACGGTACGAAACCGCCGAAGCGGAACAGCATGACACGCAAGGAAAATATTTTTTTCATCCGGAATGGGCGGGCTATATGGGCAAAGCGTACAAAGCGCCCACGTTTCACGTCACCGCGATTACGATGCGCAAAAACGGCGGCAAGCCGATTCTTTTTCCGCTCGGCGTGCATATGGAAGATTGTCAAAATATTGACAGCACCGTGCGCGAGTCCGCAATTTTTGAATTGTGCGAGCGACTTCAGCCGGGCATCATTCAAGATGTGAACATTCCGTACCCCATGACGGATTGGGGCGGCGCGATCATTCAAGTGAAAAAGCGCAACAAAATCGAAGAAGGGTGGCAACGGAATTTTCTCGCGGCAATTCTCGCGTGCAGTCAAGGTATGCGCCTCGCGATTGCGGTGGATACCGATATTGATATCTATTCGATGGATGATATCATTTGGGCGCTGACGACGCGCGTAAATCCGCACACCGATATTCTCAATCCTCTGCCGGGCGGGATTGGTCAAACTTTTCAACCGCAAGAACGCATGACCGCGGGCGATAAAGAATGGACCGCGTCGAACACAAAGTTTGAAGGCGGCATGGGCATTGACGCGACGGTCCCGTACGGATATGAACAAGATTTTCATCGTCCAGTTTATCCGGTCGATCGCGTGAAACTGGAAAAGTTTTTCAAGCCGGAAGAAATCGCGCGCGCGAAAGAAATGATGAAAGGCAAATGGGGCGAAGTGTTGGCGCGGACGGGAAGATAAGTGTGAGCGGGTGAGAGTATGTGGGTGTGTGGGTAAAGAATACTCATATACTCACGCACTCACATACACACATACTCGCTTTACGATTCAAAATGCAATCACGCCAACCTCTTCTTGCCCCCTACCGCGTGCTCGATCTCACGGACGAAACCGGTTGGTTGTGCGGAAAAATTCTCGGCGATTTAGGCGCGGATGTGATCAAGATCGAGCCGCGCGCCGGTGATTCAGGCAGACAGCGCGGACCGTTTTATCACGACAACCAAACCAGCGAATCAAGTTTG
>JACQEA010000013.1 GCA_016200825.1 Chloroflexota bacterium
ATCGCGCGCGGTCGCGCCAAAAAGTAAATTGACGAGAAAATTCCAACCCCACCCATTCAATCGCCGATAGATCGGATCGCGGCGCGGCGCGCGATAGCCAATCACCAGATCGGCTTGCGCCGTGTGCGGCAAAAGATTTTGAAATTCATTCAGATTGAATTGGCGATCCGAATCGGTGAGGAAAATCCATTCTTTGGTCGCGGCGGTGAAACCGGAATAAAGCGCCGCGCCATAGCCGCGATTTTTTGGATGTTGCACCAAGCGCACGCGCGATTGGTGCGCGGCAATGGCTTGCACCGCGCGCGCGGTGCCATCGCGACTTCCGTCGTCCACGACTATCACTTCCAAATCAGTTGCGATCGGTCGAAACGTTTCCAAGACAGCTTCAATCATCGGTTGAATGTTCGCCTCTTCATTGAAAGCGGGCATCACCACGGAAAGACTCTGCAACCCGGCCTCAGTTCAAAACCTCCCGCGCGATTTAAATTCTGCGGGAGGTTTTAGATTTTTATTTTATTTTCTTGCCGCGATCCGCGAGCGCACCGACAAACAAGCGTTGCGGCGAAAACTGGACATCTTGCCATTCGACCGCCGGCGCACCCTCATCCAATTTTCCGCTCAACCATTTCGCGCGTTCGGTCGCGATCTGTTCGACCATTTTTTCGATGCCCGCCGCGTCGTTGCGCTCCAACAATTGGCGCAGCGCGTGCAACCGTTCGATAAATACATCCGTCCATTGGATTAATTCCGCGCGTTGCGCGAGAAATAAATCGCTCGCGGCTTTTCCATCGGCCGGCGCGAGTTGGGTCGCATCGCGAAAATCCGCGCCCGCTAAGCGCGCGGACTCGCGCCAACTTTTGTTTTGCATCACGCCGGACGCGAGCGCAGTTGCAAGCAACGCGGGCAAATGTTGCACGCCCGCGAGAATTCCGTCGTGTTCCGCCGCGTCGATGAAATGAGGTTGCGCGCCGATGAGCGTCGCAAAATTCGCGACCGTATCAATCGCGCTCGCGGGCGCGCGCAGAGAGGAAACCAAACAGTACGTCGCGCCTTGCAAGACGTCCGCATTCGCATTCTCAATCCCGCCGCCACTGACGCGACCCGGCTTGATCACCGGATTTCCGCCGATGAACGAAACTGAGTCCGGCAATTCATTCGCCCATTCCATCACCGGCGTTTTGGTCGCGGCAGTATCGGTGATGATCGCGCCGGGCGCAAGATAATCTTTGATCGCCGCGAGCGTTTGTTTTATTCCGGCGAGCGGCATCGCGAGAATGATCAACGCCGCGCCTTCGCACGCATCAATCAAATTCCATTTGGTCAGATCCACCGCGCCGCGTTTTTGCGCGCGCGTCGCGATATTATTTTCCTTGTCGTGTCCGACGATTTCGGCTTCGATCTTGGCTTTTTTCAGCGCGAGACCGATCGAGCCGCCGATAAATCCGGTGCCGACGATTGTGATGCGAGGTGTAGACATGAGCGCTTAACGCCACGACGCCGGTAATTGGCAACGCAATTGCGGCGGACATTTGGCGAGCGGTTGATTGTTGTTGCCGTTCTTGTCTATGAGCATGATGTCGTTCGTCGTCGTGGAAAAATACGCGAGCCAATTTCCATCCGGCGACCAGACCGGTGTGAAATTATTTCCGATCACGGTCAACTTGCGCGGACTAGAACCATCCGCATTCGCGATCATGATTTGATAACTGTTATCAGCTTGCTTGGAATAGTACGCGATTTTTGTTCCATCTGGACTTTCAGCGGGCGAACCATTTTCGCGTTTGTCATTTGTCAATTGAACCGCGCTGCCCGCATTGAAATCACCATTCATCTTCCAAATTTCAAACGTGCCGCTGTAATTTGAGACAAAGTAAATGAACTTGCCCCACGAAACTCCGCGCAATGTTTCCGTGAGACCGGCGTTCATGCGCGCGGGCATGCGTTCTTGGCGTTTCAAATCAAAAGTCACAACGAAAATACTTTGCGCGCCATTTACTTCTTTGCCAATGTACGCGAGTTCTTGACTATTCGGCGACCATGACGGGCTGAGCACTTCGGCGTGACCGAATGACGTTTTGACGTTGCCATTGCGATCCATGATTCGCAAAAAGTCGGACGCACCCAGCGGTCCAAAAACAAATGCCGCCGCCGAACCGTCCGGCGCCCAGCCGATTGGCGATTCATTTGTGGAAGATGTGATATCGCCCGGTTGCGGACCCAATTGTTGAAAAGGCGCGAAGGTTTTATCGCTGAATGAAAAATTGTTAAAGTTAAAAGTTTGCGCCGTCGGATCGAATGTCACAAAACTCAAAAATCCGCGCGGGGCGGGTATCGCCGCGAGCGTTGGCGGTTTGGGCGCGACGGTCGCGGCACGCGTTGCCAATGGCGTGCCTTTGGTTGGCGTTGCGGTTGCAGTTGGAACAACAACCGCGACTTGATCCAACGCGCCGCTCACATTCACAAACGATGCGAGCACCCACGATGCGTGCGCGGCATCCGGATACGCGAGCTGTAACCATTTACCGTCTTCACTTTTTCCGAGAACAATTGCCGCTGTGTCTTTGGGCATTTTACCCGCGAGCGGAAATTTATCGCTCGGACCTTGACGCAAATTCACTTGTTGTTTCGCGGTCGCTTGCAACGGAACCGGAGTTAAAGTTGCGGTTGGCGGAACCGGTGTTGCCGTCGGCGCGGCAGTTGGTGGTTGCGTTGGCGCGGCAGTTGGTTGAGGCGGCGCAGGTCGCGGTGTTGGCGTGGGCGATGCGCACGCGCTAATCAACGCGGTCAATCCACAAACTGCGATCAGAAAAAAATGTTGCCGTAGTTTCATTGTCAAAATCCTCCCGGATCAATCGAAAAAACCCGCGCGTTCAATTCCCAATCAACACACGCGAGACGAAAAAGATCGGCGGTCCAATGATCGAGCCGAGAATTCCGCCGCCCGCGAACACAAGCAAAAATAAAATCGCGGTGCCCCACGCGCGCGTTTGATCGAGCTGAAATGCGAGATCAGCGGGCAACAGCCCTTTGAGAATGGCAAAACCGTCGAGCGGAAAAATCGGAATCAAATTGAAAAACGCTAAAATCAAATTGTAAGTCAGCACGCCGCGCAACAAACTCGCCGCGATCAAATCCGCGTTGCCGGGCAATCCCTCCGCGAAAAATGGCAATAACCGCAGCGGGATCGCGATAAATGCCGCGAGCAGAATATTCGACGCAGGTCCCGCGACCGCGACAATCGCTTCGCCCACGCGCGGCGCGGCGCGCAACGCGAATGGATTGATTTGCACGGGTCTGCCCCAACCGAAACCGGAAATCAAAAACAAAAGTGTGCCAACCGGATCTAAATGCGCGAGCGGCGAAAGCGTCAAACGTCCTTGCCGACGCGGGAGTGAATCGCCCAAGCGATCCGCGGCGAACGCGTGCGAAAATTCGTGAATGGTGATTCCAACGATCAACGCGATCAGAATCGTTGCGAATTCAACTGGATCGAAATTCCCGGATAATAAATCGCGTAACATCGTCAACTCGTTTGTCGCGCACTCGCCCGCAACAACGTTGGCATTATACCACAAAACTAGGGCGAGTATGCAAAACCTTCCAACAGGCTGTGTGACTGTTTGGCAACAAATTTTTCGATCCGATCAGCCACAATAAATCATTTTGCATACTCACCCTAAAACCATACAAGAATTCTTTCGCCGCGCGCGGCGTGGCGCGCGGGAAAAATTGCGCGATGAAAAAATTTTTCGCGCATCAAGAAAAAATCGTCGTGTGTAAAATTTAAGGCACAATTTTTCGATTTATACTGTATAATCGAATCGAGCGCGAAAAATTTTCGCGTGAAGGATGATTTGCAAAAAGGAGCCCGCGTAGTTGAAGGTTCTCGTCGTCTTTGATGATTCAGAACGGATTGATCACACCGATTCCAAATCGCAACAGGATATTGTTTTCACTGAACGCGATGTCGAACGCGTCTTAAACGAACAAGGGCACACGGTGCAGGCGCTCGCCGTGCGCGAAAATTTGTGGGAGGCGCTCACGCCCTATAATCCGCGCGAGTGGCTGATCTTTAATTTGTGCGAACAGATTCGCGCGAAAACATATTTGGAACCGTACGCCACTTCGATCTATGAACATTTAGGTTTCAGTTACACGGGTTCGAATCGGCATACGCTCGCCGCGTGCTTGAACAAACCGCGCACCAAAGAAATTCTGCAAGCGCACGATATTCCCACCGCCGCGTTTCAAGTTTTGTCTCCTAACGCGCTGACGCGTCGATTAGATTTTCCACTCTTTGTCAAACCGATTGCGGAAGAC
>JACQEA010000463.1 GCA_016200825.1 Chloroflexota bacterium
GAGTGGCGCATTGACCGTCGTGGTAGATTTTCCATCTGCCGCGTTGGTCAGCGGGAATGTGACCGCGCCAACGCCGGGGCACGCGCCGGTATGAATGTGTCCGGGTTGCGCAACACCCGCCGTCGCGTTTTGCAATGCCACGTCAACTTGAGTTTGATCACCTTTCGCAGTAAATGTTACTGTGCCGGCTTGCGTGGCATCGCGTCCGGGTCCAAACGTTAGCGTGAAGCTAACGGGCGGAGGCGGCGCGGGTGGTGGAACCGCAGTTGGTGGAACCGCGGTGGGCGGTACCGCGGTCGCTGGAACCGCAGTGGGTGGAACAGTTGTAGGCGCGGGCGGCGGAACGGGTGTCGGCGGCGCGGCGCAAGCCGCGAGCGCGACAATCGCGATCAACGCCAAGGTTACGACGCGCAAATGTGAAACAGGCATGAGATTCTCTCCTCCTCAGAAATTATAAAATTCGAACGCGGGGTGAAATGTAAAGAATGAACTCGCTGGCATCCCTCCCTTTCGCAAAAAGTTTTCCGCAAGGGTAGCACTGCATCTAATCGTGAAGCGGTATTTCAGCCACAGAATCACACAGAAACACGCGGAAAATTTCTGTGCAATTCTGTGTGGTTCTGTGGCAAATTGAATTGTTCGCCCAAGAGGAGTGCGACCTACGCGATAATTACGAAAGAAAAGGGATTTTGTATTTATGCGCGAAAAGAAAAATCTTCCGCGAAGATTCTGGCGGGAGATTAGAAATCGCTTACGGATTCACTTTGACGATGCCAACTAATGAATTGTGACGCACGCAAAAGTACGGATAGTTGCCGGCTTTGGTGAAGGTGAATGAAAAAGTTTTCCCTTGATCGAACAAACCGGAATCAAATTCCTTGCCGGGTGTCGGCGGCGTGCCGTTCGTGACGCTGTGTTGAATATTATCTTGATTCGTCCATGTCACCATTGTTCCAACTTTGATCTCGATGGGATTCGGTTGATACTGAAATAATTTGATATCCACTTGCACGCCACTCGCTTTCGGCGCGGGCTGAGTCGCGACGAGCGGTGTAGGCGCGCTTGTCGCGGCGGGCGCGATCGTCGAGACCGGCGCGGGCGCCGCGGGCGCGCATCCAACAATAATCATCGCGCACATAAACAGCGCGAAAATCTTTTTCACTTTTACCTCCCATCGTAATAATCCTCCCGCAGAAACGCACACACGTGAATTCTGCGAGAGGATTATTTTTTACTGTTTACTTTTTACTCTTTACTAGACCTAATTCGAAATAACTTTTACCGCAAAGACACAAAGGACACAAAGAAAAAATTTCGTTGCTTTGACTTTTGTTTTATTATCTTCCCTTCGTTCTTTGCGTCCCGTTCGCTTCGCTCAGGGCATGCTTTGCGGTGAGATTTTTTATTTCCGATAAAGTTTACTTTTTACTTGAACTTATCCGGGAATTGTTTGGCAATCGCATCCGAAAGCGGATCAGCAATCGCCGCCATATGCGCGTACGCTTTGCGTAACGCGGTGTACGCTTTGCTGTAATCGCCCGCGGCTTGCGCGTCGATTACATCTTTCAGCGTGACGATGTGCGTTTTCACTAAATCGCTCACCGCGGCTTTTGGTAAATTCGGATTCGCGGAATTTAGAAACGCGCCGAAATCATCCGCGTACGCGAGCAAATCGTTCACGGCTTTATCGGATTTATTTTTGTCTTTGATCGCAAGCCCCGCAGTGTAATCCACGACGAAACCAATATGTTTGCGCCACAACGGCAGAAATGCTTTTTCCGCCGCGTCCCCGTACACCGAACCAATTGCTTTCGATAAATCAATTGAATTGCCATCGAGTGAATCGGCGGCGGCTTTGAAATCCGCATCACGCGCGCCGAATGCGGCGGCGGTCGCGACCGTCACGAGAAATGAATGTTCCGATAACGTTAGCGTCAACGCGGAACGAAGTTTTGATCCACCCGCATCGGCATTGCCGTCGAATTTATCAGGAAATTGTTTGGCAATCGCACCCGCGAGCGCGTTCGCGATCAGATCCATATGCGCGAACGCTTTGCGCGTTGCGGTGTACGCTTTCACATAATCGCCCGCGGCTTGCGCGTCGATCACATCTTTCAGCGTGACGATATGCGTTTTCACTAAATCACTCACCGCGGCTTTGGGCAAGTTTGGATTCGCGGAATTTAGAAACGCGCCGAAATCATCCGCGTACGCGAGCAAATCGTTCACGGCTTTTTCAGATTTCGTTTTATCTTTCGCCGCGAGACCGGTCGTGTAATCTACGATGAA
>JACQEA010000464.1 GCA_016200825.1 Chloroflexota bacterium
GGCGCGGTCGTCGTGCGCGATGTGCCGGATGGCGCGGTCGTCGTTGGCAATCCGGCGCGCGTGGTGAAGCGAGTGTCAGAGATCGAAGAATATAAATAGCCACAGAAGCACACAGAAAATCACAGAAAAAAATCCGTGTGATTTATTTTGGTTCTGTAGTAAAAAAGAGAATGAATGATCACGCGAGTGGAAAAGGTTGCAAAGTACAAATAATCAGGGCTCATTGAAAACCGCAGAAAATTATTCCGTGTGATTCTGTGTGGTTCTGTGGCTAAAGAGAGAATAAAATGGAATACACCAAACTCGGCAACACCGGATTAAAAGTCTCGCGCATTTGCTTGGGCTGTATGACGTACGGATCGAGAAAATGGCGCGATTGGGTTCTCGAAGAAGACGCGAGCCGTCCGTTTTTCAAACGCGCGCTCGAAGCCGGAATAAATTTTTTCGATACCGCTGACGTCTACTCGATTGGTGTGAGCGAAGAAATCACCGGACGCGCGCTCAAAGATTTCGCGCGGCGCGATCAAATTGTGCTCGCGACCAAAGTGCGCAATCAAATGGGTCCCGGGCCCAACGATTATGGACTCTCGCGCAAACACATTATGGATTCGATTGACGCGTCGCTGCGCCGTCTGCAAACCGATTACGTGGATTTGTATCAGATTCATCGCTGGGATTACGACACGCCGATTGAAGAAACGATGCGCGCGTTGGACGATGTATTGCGCGCGGGCAAGGCGCGCTATATCGGCGCGTCGAGTATGTACGCGTGGCAATTTGCCAAAGCGCAAACGGTCGCGGAAAAAAATGGCGGCGCAAAATTTGTGACGATGCAAAATCACTACAATCTGGTTTATCGCGAAGAAGAACGCGAAATGATTCCGTTCTGTTTGGATCAGGGCGTTGGCTTGATTCCGTGGAGTCCACTCGCGCGCGGCTTTCTGGCGGGCAACCGCACGCGCGATAAAAAAGGCGAGACGGCGCGCAGCCAGAGTGACACGTTTGGGCATAGTCTCTATTATCGCGACGAAGATTTTAAAATTGTCGAGCGCGTCGCGGAGCTCGCGCGGAAACGCGGCGTCAAGAATATGCAGATCGCGCTCGCGTGGATTTTGAACAAACCCGGCGTCGCCGCACCGATCATCGGCGCGACCAAAATGAATCATCTCGATGAAGCCATCGCCGCGCTCGAAGTAAAGTTGTCGGCGGATGAAATGAAATTTTTGGAAGGGTTGTATCAACCGCATCCAATCTTGGGACACAGTTAGCCACAGAAACACACAGAAGGTCACAGAAAAATGTCATTCTGAGGAGCAGATTCGCTTTGCTCACTGTAAACTCTGCGACGAAGAATCTTGTTATTCGCTTTGAGTGAAATCTCAATAACAAGATGCTTCGCTTCGCTCAGCATGACAAATGCTTCCGTGCGCTCTGCGGTGAAAGAATTTGGAATTTCATGTCAATACCACTCGTTGATCTCAAAGCGCAATACCAATCCATCAAACCGGAAATCGACGCGGCATTGCAGCGCGTCGTGGACAACACAGCGTTCATTTTGGGAAAAGAAGTCGCGGAGTTCGAGAAAAATTTCGCGGCATTTTCGCGCGTCCAGCATTGCATCGGCACCGATAGCGGCACCGCCGCGTTGCATCTCGCGCTGCTGCTGTTTGGAATCAAAGCCGGTGATGAAGTGATCACCACCACGCACACATTTATCGCGACGGCGGAAACGATTTCGCTCACCGGCGCGCGCCCGGTTTTGGTGGACGTTGATCCGCGCACGTACAATATTTCGCCCAGAGCGATTGAACGCGCGATTACGCCGCGTACGCGCGCGATTATTCCGGTGCATTTGTACGGTCAACCCGCGGAGATGGACGCGATTCTCGCCATCGCGCGCAAAAATAATTTGCGCGTGATCGAAGACGCGGCGCAGGCGCACGGCGCGGAATATCGCGGCAAGCGCGCGGGAACGTTGGGCGATGTCGCGTGTTTTTCATTTTATCCCGGCAAAAATCTCGGCGCGTACGGCGATGCCGGCGCGCTCGTCACGAATGACGACGAACTCGCCGCGCGCGCGCGGATGTTGCGCGATCACGGGCGCAGTGAAAAGTACACGCATCAAATCGTTGGTTATGGTTATCGGCTGGACGCGCTGCAAGCCGCGATTCTCGGCGCGAAATTGCCGCATCTCGACGCGTGGAACGCGCGCCGCCGCGACATCGCGGACTATTACACGGAATTGCTCACGAACACGGATTTGGTTTTGCCGGACTGTCCCGCGCACATCACGCCGATCTATCACATCTATGCCGTGCGTTCAAACAATCGCGACGCGTTGCAAAAACATTTGAAAGCGCGCGGGATCGAAACGGGAATTCATTATCCGATTCCACTGCATTTGCAACCGGTGTACGAAAATCTTGGCTATGCGCGCGGCGATTTTCCGCACGCGGAACAAATCGCGGCGGAAGAATTATCGTTGCCGATGTATCCCGAATTGACGAACGCCCAAGTGGAAATGATTGTGGACGCGGTGAGGGAATTTGTTGCGTAATTTGGAAAGACAACTCTCGCGGTGTCCAATGAAACGCAAAAGAAAAACGCGGCTCTCTGTATCAAAAGCCGCGTTTCTATTTTCTATCATAGGGTTGCCGCATTTTCAATTTTGAAATTGCCGTATAGTGTTTCTGGTTGAATGTGAGCAACTCCAAGCCCATTGCTACAGCCATCTGACCAATCAACGCATCAATGATTCCCAAACCGTGACTGAGGTGATGATCTGCGAAAACTTGCAATGATTGATCGCATATTTCCGATGTAGGCCATGTGATTGAATACGCTTCGAGATTGCTCTCAACTTTTTCTTGCTCCGCTTTACTTTTGCATCCCTGAATCAATTCCATCACGACAAATCCCGGTAAGATGATTTCTGCGTCGCCAAGTGAATCGAGCCATTGAAGCGCCGGCGCATATTGTCGCAGGAGATCAATCATCACATCGGTGTCAACCAGAATCATTTGCGCGTTCGCCTTTGCGCGCTCTCACGCAATTTCCGCGCGTACGCGGCGCTATTGCGAATTTCCTTGCGATTCTTCCACAGTCCAATAAGTTCGGA
>JACQEA010000034.1 GCA_016200825.1 Chloroflexota bacterium
AACGTATTCCGTTTCTTCTTTCGTCGGATTCGTATCGTCGAAACGCAAATTGCAATGACCGCCAAATTCTTTTGCGACGCCGAAATCCAAACAAATCGCTTTGGCGTGACCAATATGCAAATAGCCGTTCGGTTCGGGCGGAAAGCGCGTGACCACGCGTCCATCCCATTTGTTGCTCGCGGTTTCTTCTGCGACAATTTCGCGGATAAAGTCAGGTGCTTTTTCGATGTTACTCATCAAAATCTTTACCACAAAGAACACGAAGAAAAAATATTACTTGGAAAAATCTTTACCACTAAGAACACAAAGGACACGAAGAAAAAATATTTCTTGGAAAAATCTTTACCACAAAGAACGCATTAGAAAATCTTTGCCACAAAGAACACAAAGATCACAAAGAAAAAACGTTGTCACCCTGAGCGGAGCGAAGGGTCTTGTTATGCGTCATTAAATCAAAGCCGAATAACAAGATTCTTCACTTCGTTCAGAATGACATTTCTTCGCGTCCTTCGTGTTCTTTGTGGTGAATCTTATCGGTTGTCCAAAAAATTAATCGCCCGCGCGACGCGTTTCAAAACTTGTTCTCTCCCTAGCAGCCGCATACTTGGCGCGAGCGGCGGCGACACGGTTTTGCCGGTAACCGCGACGCGCAACGCGCCAAAGAATAACGCATATTTGATTTGCAGTCCATCCGCCGCCGCGCGCAAATCGGCTTCCATTTTTTCTTCATCGTTGAACGCGGAAAATTTTTCGAGTGTGCCGTGCGCGGCAACGAGCGCGGCGCGCGCGGACGCGGCATCCAATCCTTTGCCGATCAACAATTGTGGATCGTATTTCACCTCATCGAGAAAAAGAAAATCAAACAAACTGACCGCTTCGGAAAATTTTTTTATCCGGTCTTTGATAAACGGAACTGCTTCGCGCAAAATCGCGGGATCGGGTTGAGCAAACGCGCGGGCAAAGTAGGGCAACACCTGCGCCGCAAGCGCGTCGTCGGACAGTTGACGGATGTAATAACCGTTCAACCAATCGAGTTTCGCCGCGTCAAAGACCGCGCCCGCGTGCTCGATCTTATCGAGCGAAAATTTTTCGACGAGTTCCGCGCGTGAAAAAATTTCGGTCTTGTCATCGTACGACCAACCGAGCCGCGCGAGAAAATTGACAAGCGCATCCGGCAAATAACCTTCATCGCGATATTGCAACACGCTCGTCGCGCCGTGCCGCTTGCTCAATTTTTTTTTGTCCGCGCCCAAAACATCCGGCACGTGACCGTGCAGTGGCACATCCCAACCAAAGGCTTGAAACAAAAGCACATGTTTGGGAAAAGAGGGAATCCATTCGTCCGCGCGCATCACGTGCGAAATTTGCATGAGATGATCGTCCACGACCACCGCGAGATGATAAGTTGGAAATCCATCCGATTTCAATAACACTTGATCGTCCACATCTTTATTTGCAATCGTCAAATCACCGTGCACGAAATCATGCAAAGTCGTTTTGCCTTCGCGCGGAACGGCGAGGCGGATCACGCGCGCTTCGCCCGCGCGTTCGTGCGCGGCGCGTTCTTGCGCGGAGTAATCGCGACAGCGGCGATCATAACGCGTTGGTTCGCCGCGCGCGTGTTGATCGCGGCGCATTTGCTCTAATCGTTCGGGAGTGCAATAACACGGATACGCCGCGCCGTGATCGAGCAAAATTTTCGCGTGCGTTTGATAGATCGGCAAGCGTTGCGATTGAACGTACGGACCGTACGCGCCGCCAACATCGGGACCTTCGTCCCAATCCAAACCCAAAAAGCGGAGCGAGTCCATAATTAATTCTAATCCGTTTTCCACTTCGCGCTTTTGGTCCGTATCTTCGACGCGCAAAATAAATTTTCCGCCGGTGTGGCGCGCCCACAACCAATCAAAAAGCGCGGTGCGCAACGAACCGACGTGCGGCGCGCCGGTGGGACTGGGCGCAAAGCGAACGCGAACGTTGCTCATTACGGTGCTAGCTCCACAAACGTCAACTTGCCATCTTCGATTTTGGCTTTCGCGGCGTACTGCGTATTTGTAACTTTGACGATGTAATTCCCTTCGGGCAAATCGGGGTACGCAAAATTTTCTTGCATCTCATCGTCGGAAATTACAGCGGAATTTTTGTCTTTGCTGTACGTTTCGGTCTCGCCGACGTACGACCCATCGTCGCGATAAATTTTTATGGATGCGCCTGGCACCAAAACATTTTTCGCGTCGGCGTAACGACCCGCGAGTTGTCCGCGCCCCGCGAGTGGTTGCATCCACAGAATCGGATTGCGCGTGTGCGCGTAATCGTTCACTCCGACGCGCACTTCCACATGCACATGCGGGCCTAACGCGATGCCGGTCTCGCCAACTTCTCCCAACACGTCGCCGATAATCACGTTGCGACCAACCGCGACATGAACTGAATCCAAATGCGCGTACAACACAAAGACACGTTGATTGCGATATGTTTTGGAAAGTTGAATCACCACCAAGTTTCCATAGAAACCATCGGGTTGCAGATTGCGTCCGCAAACTGATTTGGAATTGTCGCCGCACAATGCTTGCTCATCATTGCCAGCCACAATCACGGCGCCATCGCCCACCGAAAAAACAAATGTGCCGGTATCGTTTTCAAATTCTTCGCCGTGATGCACTTCCAACTCACCGCCGCGCGTCGTACCGTACAAATAATTTGTCGAAGGCAAAGTGCCGCGCACATTCAGCGAGACCGGTCGGTCGAGCAATAAATGTTGAATCAGCGGGCGCGGAGTGCGCGTCGGTCCGAGCGTGATCGCGTCGTTCGCAGTTGCCGCGACTGTTGGCGATAAAATAATTTCAGGTGTGGAAACATTTTCGGCCGCGGGTTGACTCGTCGCGGTGCGAATCGGCGTTGCGGTTGGTTTGCGCGTTGGCGTAAGCGTGGCGGTGGGACCTAACGCGACGCGCAATGCGCTTTGCGCGACAATCGCGCCGCCGCCAAGGACGCACGCGAGCACGAGTCCGAGCGCGAGCGCGAATAGGATTTGTTGCCGAGTTCGATTTTGAGTCACGAGCGGCGATTATAGCACAGAGGAGAATATTCAACAAAAAAATATTTATTTGATCCTTTTCATCATCGTCAACACATTCTCTCCGCGCGAAAAATCAAAATCAACCTGATCCATCAATTTGGACATGAAAAAAATTCCCAGCCCGCCGATGTTGCGCTCGGTGAGCGGCGCATCAAGGATCGGTTTCGCGATTTGTTTTGGATCGAACGGAATGCCGTGATCTATGATCTGCACCACAAAATTATTTCCGCG
>JACQEA010000014.1 GCA_016200825.1 Chloroflexota bacterium
AAATTTCGCGCATTATGGCGGGTCATATCTTTTTTTCAATTATTTGCAAGGCCGCTTTGGTCCCGAAGTTATTCGCGATGTGATTCTCGCGCCGTGCGAAGGAATTTGCGGCGTGCAATCTGCGCTCAACAAACGCGCGAACGGTTTGCTATTTGACGACGCGTTTGCCGATTGGGCGGCAACGAATTTTCTGAACAATCCCGCGATCGAGAACGGCCGCTATGCGTACTCGAACGAAAAAGATTTCAAAATTTCGCGCGAGACAACCATCGCGCGCTATCCGATGCAACTCGCGGTCACGATGCACGAATACGGCGCGAATTATTACGCGCTCGATCCACAAGCACGCGACGTGACGATTTATTTTACCGGCACCACGACCGCGAAATTATTGCCAATCAACGCGCACAGCGGCAAGTGGATGTGGTATTCCAATCGCGCCGACCTTGCCGATATGAACTTGACGCGCGAAGTAGATCTCGCGCGCGTGACCAAAGCGACGCTGAAATTTTGGACGTGGTACTCGATCGAAAAAGATTTCGATTACGCGTACGTCCAAGTTTCAACCGATGGCGGCAAGACGTGGGACATTTTGCCCGGCAAAAATACAACGACCGACGACCCGAACGGTTCGAGTTTTGGGCCTGCCTTTACCGGCAAATCCGGGACGAAAGAAGATCGCGGCGAAGCGCAATGGGTGCAAGAACAAATGGATCTGTCGCCGTACGCGGGCAAAAAAATTTTGTTGCGCTTTGAATATCTTACCGACGATGCATTCAACCAGCCGGGTTTTGTCGTGGACGATATCGAAATTCCCGAAATCAATTTTTCGGACGACGCGGAAAAAATTCTCGCGGGTTGGACGGCGAACGGGTTCGTGCGCGTAGATAATGTTCTGCCGCAAAAGTATATCGTGCAAATTATTCAAATCGGCAACAGCACGCGCGTCACGCGGCTCGCGCTGGACGCGCAAAATCGCGGCAATTTTTCGATTACCGGCTTGAATAATTTTTCCAAGGTCGAGGTCGTCGTCACGGCGCACGCGCCGACGACTACCGAAGCGACTGAATATCAGATCGAGGTGCGATAAGTTTGCTAGGGCATGTATGCAAAACCTTCCTACGTGATTCTTCTACGTCTGACACGCGAAGTGTTTCAGCGAAACCAACTGCAATAGACTTTTTTGCATACATGCCCTAAGATTGTGGACACCGAGCCACTCCATCAAGAATCGTTCAATGTTCTGCTCGCGCGATATGGAATTGATTATGTGATTGCTGAGGAAGAGTACGGCCGCGAATTTGTCGGCGTACCGGTGCAAGAGAATTTCGATTACCTCGTTGCGCGTTTTAAATTTCCCATTTCCATTCCAAAATTAATTGAAGAACGTGAGCGAATATTTATTTCGCTCGTTTCGGATCCGCGCAACCTCAGCGTACTCCCCGGCGCGCGCGAATTGATTGATCGTTTGAACGCGCGCGGCATTCCGCTCGCGCTGGCGACCGGTTCCGCGCGGGATGAAGCCAGCGCGATGTTGCGCGGCATTGGAATCACAAATCATTTCCGCGCGATTGTTACCGCGTCAGACGTAAAACGCGGCAAGCCCGCGCCGGATATTTATTTGCGCGCGTTGGAGAAGTTGAAACTGCGCGGGGATGAATGTATCGCGCTGGAAGATAGTGCGAGCGGGGTCGCGGCGGCGCAGAGCGCGGGCTTGCGAGTGATCGCTGTGCCGAATCGTTTTACGCGGCATCAGGATTTATCGCGGGCGAATGCGTGCGTGGAAAGTTTGGCGGAAGTAAATATCGGAAATTAGAAAAAAGTGTTGCATTTATTTCTGCGTTTCTTCTTTTGCGCGCTCGACGAGATCGCGCCACAGCTCGATTGTTTCTTTTCCAACCTCGAATGCGTTGTGCGCCACATAATCCAAATCGAGTGCCACATCGCTATAGCCGCCGAAAATAAAAACTAACATCGCGTAAATATCATTTGGATGCTTAACCGATTTTCCTTCCACCCACGCGCGCAATTTGCCGACGATGATATCTTCGGGACGCGCGCACCAAGCTTCAAAAGGTATTTGATTCTCATCTTGAAATGTGCGGCGTATTCGTCGCGCAAATGCCTGCCGATATTTTGGCTCGCGGGATAACGGGACAAGGTCGGCTTTGGCGCCGCGCTCTGTGTCAATCAAATTAAACATGATTCCCAACTGCGTCGAATCGCGCATTTGGTTGGGGTCGGCGTAAAAACGCGGCAGAGGAAAGTGCGCGGCAAGAGATTCAAAATGCTGAGCTTGCAAATCTACGATAATGTCTATGTCATACGTTGTTCGCGCGAGTCCATAAGTAGACGCGGCGAACGCCCCGACAATCATATACGGCGCGTTAATTGCATCCAGCGCGCGAACAACTTCAATGTAGAATCCAACAAGACTCACTTCTTTTTCCAATCGTATTGTTCTTTGAGAGGTCCGCGTAATGGTGTGACGTAAGCGAGAACCCGCATATTCAATTCGCTCAACGAAATTTCAGGGAAACGTTTTCGAAAGGTGCCGCGTAAACCGGCAAGCGCAAAATCGCTCGCATCCATCATCGCCGATAATCTTTGTGCGGGCGTTAAGCGCGCAAGCAATTCAATTTGCTGCCAATCTATTGGATCGAGTTCAACTGGAGTTTCCATACGACTTGATTCTAGCACAAATCCATCTTGAAACACAAAGTGCGATGCATTTTACATTACTTTCCCAATCAAATCATAT
>JACQEA010000475.1 GCA_016200825.1 Chloroflexota bacterium
ATAGAGAAAAATCAAAAGCAACGCGCCCAAGACCGAAACTAAAATGCTCGCGCGCGGCGAAAATCGAAAAAGCAAAAACGCGGCGAGCGCGATCAAAATGAAACGCAAAATCCACACCGTGCCGAGCCGCGAATCGAACAACACTTGGGAAATGGTTTGCGGATTGATTCCATCCGCGACCAGATTCGCTTGCAACGCGAGCCGCACAATTTCAGACGCGAGCAACAACGCGCACGCGAGCGCGGCAAGTTGCATCCACCGCGCCTCGGCGCGGGATTCGTCGGCGTGAACCGCGCGCAGCGAGCGCGTCAACAAATATTCTTTGAAAAAAACCGCGCCCACGAGCGCGAGCAACGCAAACAAATTCACGCCGCGCGCGATGATCGCAAGCGGCGCGGTCTCGCTCGCCGCGGATTCGCTCGTCGCGTCAGGGGTTGCCGCGCTTGCTTCGCCCACGCTGAACGCGTACACGCCGCGCGTAATATGTCCGTCCGCCGCCGATAAAACTTTCCAAACAACGGAATACGTACCGTTGCCTAAAGTTTTCAACGGCGCGCGGATTTCCTGCGCGTTGTTCGGCGCGAGCGTAACGAAATTCGTGTCCACGCGCGCGCGCGCCGCATCGCTGACCTGCACACTGCTGAAACTCAAATCAATCGCCTCGTCGAACGTGAGCGCGATTTGTTTCGGCGCGGATGGCAAAATGGAATTGGGCGCGGGATCGGCGCGCACCAGCGACGCGTGCGCGCTCACAATCGGCGCGGCGATTAGAACCACAATGATCGCGAGAAAAATTTTGCGCGGCAAATTCATAAATTAATTCAATACCCTCTCACCGCTAAATCAAACATTTGGAAAAAAATCGGCGCGCCCGGTCGACTGACTTGAACCGTGATATTCCACGCGCCTTCACTATCCAAGTTACTGATCAAAACATAGCGACCATTTTCTTGTGCGATCGCTTTGCCGAAAAATGCCATACCATACATCATCATATCGCTGCCGCTGATCTGAACGACGGCATCGTTGACCGGCTGATTGTTCGCGTCGCGAATTTGAATTACAAATTCAACATTGCCCATGCCGGGCGGAGAAGGATTGGTGGTTAGCGTCACGCGTAAATTATTTGCCGAACTGGTTACCGTCGCGGTCGGAGGTACGCGCGTTGGGCTAAGTGCCGGCGTCGCGGTTGGCGGCAAAGCAATTGGAGTCGGCGTGCTGGCGCAAGCCGCTAACGCGAATGTTAAAACAAAAAAAATCAACTCAAGCCACGCGCGCGATTTATTCTGCATTTTTTCTCCCGTCCACCCGCGAAAAAATTATCGCGACAACTGCCGCGCGACTAACGCGATCACCGCGCCCGCGAGAATCACGAAGGCCGCGAAAATAAACGTGCGCGACGAATCCGTCACGATTTCGCGCGGCGCGGCGGACGCGCTCGGCGTCGCAACAGGCGCGGCGACCGTGCGAATGGATTGCGGCGAAAGCGTCGGCGCGGTCACTTGAATTCCAAAATACCATTCACCTTCTGTGATCGCTTTATCATCCGACGCGGTCACTTGCCAATCCACGCGATAAACTCCCGCCGCGAGCGTTTTCACGGTTGCGAACACTTGCTTGTGATCGGGATCGTTGAGATCGAGTTTGCCGTCCGCGTTATCCACGCGCGCGCCGGTCGCATCGCTCACCGTAAATTTAATCGGTTTGGAATCCAACTCTTCGGTGAACCAACAGCGCACTTCTTTTGGCGCGGTCGCAACCGACGCGGCAATTTCGGGCAGGCATTTGTCCAGTTTCGCATGCGCGAATGCGCGCGTTGCAAAAAGTAAAATAAAAAATGCCGCACAGAACAGCGCAACTGTGAATCGCTGCATATTTTCCTCCGTCAATAATGATTGAATGCGGAGGATTATAACATAGGTGACACGCCCTAACACACTTGTTGCGTGATCTGCGTTTGCGCGCGTTGTTGTTCCGGCGTCCACATCGTCTTGATGAACGCGAGGATTTCTGAAATCTCTTCGCTCGATAACTTGGCGCGCCACGCCGGCATGCGCGGCGTTGTCGTCGGCACGTTCATCATTTGCCGCATCATCTCCGTCATCTCATTACTGCCGTACAAGATGATGTACGTAAGTTCGCAATCCGGATGATGCCACGTGTGTCCATTCGCGTTGTGACGCGGCGGATAATCCATCATCGTTCCACCCTCG
>JACQEA010000480.1 GCA_016200825.1 Chloroflexota bacterium
ACGGATGTGTTATTGCACGCCGCGGCGCGCGTGATCGAAAAAGAAAACGCGCATTTCGTCATCATTGGCTTTCCAAACGTCGCGCGTTACCAAACGCGCGCGCGCGAACTGGGCATTGCCGATCGCGTTTCTTTTCCGGGTAGATTAGCGTACGAAGATGTGCCGCTCTGGCTCGCGCTCGGCGAGATTGCGGTCGAACCCAAAATGAGCGCGACCGAAGCCGCGGGCAAAGTTTTGAATTATATGGCGATGGGTTTGCCCATCGTCGCGTTTGATTTGCCGGTGATGCGCGAATATTTGAACGAACTCGGCGTGTACGCGCCGCTCGGTGATGCCGACGCGTTCGCGCAACAAATTCTCGCGCTCTGGCGCGATCCCGCGCGCGCGCGGCAAATCGGCGCGGCACTGCGCGCGCGCGCGCTGGAAATTTATTCGTGGGAACGCGGGGGAAAAGAGATTGAACGAGTATACGAGACGTTGACCAAGCACAATGCTGATGGTAGAATTTGAAAGACGATGGAGGATAGCCAATGGATACTATCAAACTGAATGCAGATTTAGTTGAAACTTTGGAGCGCGTCGCGCAACAACAGGCGAGCAGTGTTACGGATTTGGTCAATCAGGCAGTTGGCAATTACTTGCGCCAACAACAACGCGCAAAACTCGATCAGGAAATTGCCGCGTATGAAAAAATGCACCCGCGCTTGAAAAAGGAAAATTTGGGCGAGTGGGTCGCTGTTCATCAGCAGGCGCTGGTTGATCATGACCAAGATCTTTCTGCGCTTTATCGGCGAGTGCGCGCCCAGTACGGAAAAACCTCGATCTTGATTCGCCAAGTTTCCGGTACGGCAGTCGAAGAAGTCTGGCTCAGAACTCCGAGCGAGGGAAAGATCACCACATGAAAATTCCGTACGATACTTCCTTTATCCCGCCCGCGCCTTTTCTCGAAATTCAATTAGGCGCACCGGATGCCGCGTTTGCGATCGGACCTGTGCGCGCATTCGTTGATACCGGCGCGGATGTGTCCATTGTTCCGCTTCGCTATCTTGAGCCACTCTATTTGCAAGCCGACAATCGAAAATTTCTGCGGAGCAGTTGGGGAGAACGCAGATTGGTGGATGTTTATTTTCTTGATGTCGCGGTAGGTAATCGGCGTTTGCCTCTCGTTGAGATTATTGCGGACGAACGCGGCGATGAAATGATTCTGGGTCGAAATCTTTTGAACAAATTGATGCTGATACTCAATGGCCCCAATTTGATCTTAGAACTGGATGTCTGACTCTCTCCGCGCCTCCGTGCGGGCAATTTTTCGCGCCGCGCTCGACGCGGCGGATCCGCGCGCGGCGATTCAACGCGCGGTGAAACGGAATGGCGATCAGTTGCGCGTCGCAGACCGCGCGTACGATCTCGCGCGCGTGCGCGATATTTATGCGATTGGTTTCGGCAAGGCGAGCGCGCCGATGGCGCAAGCGATCGAAGAAATTCTGGGCGAGCGCATCGCGCGCGGCGCGGTAAACGTAAAATACAACCACACCGCGCCGCTAAAAAAAATATTGCTCCACGAAGCCGGTCATCCACTTCCCGACGAAAATTCTTTACGCGGCACCGAAAAAATTCTCGCCATTCTAGGCGACGCGACGCCCGACGATTTGATTATCTGTTTGATCTCCGGCGGCGGCTCATCGTTATTGGAATTACCGGCGCGCGGAATTTCGCTCGATGATCTGCGCGCGACCACCGACGCGCTCTTGCGTTCCGGCGCGACGATCAACGAACTCAACGCGGTGCGTAAACATCTTTCGCAAGTTAAAGGCGGTCAACTCGCGCGCCGCGCGAATGGCGCGCAAATTATTTCTCTCATTCTCTCCGACGTGATTGGCTCACCGCTCGATACGATTGCCTCCGGTCCCACCGCGCCCGACGCGACGACGTTTCAAGACGCGTGGGACGTGATAGAACAACGCGAATTGAAAAATATTTTGCCGCCTTCGATTGTGGCGCATTTGGAACGCGGCGCGCGGGGCGACATTTCCGATACGCCCAAGCCCACCGATTCGATCTTTGCGCGCGCGCAACACGCGATCATCGCGGACAATGCGCTTGCGTGCGACGCGGCAATGCGCGCGGCGAATGAAATGGGATTTAATGCGCGCTTGCTTTCGACAACGATTCAGGGCGAAGCGCGCGACGTCGCGAAAAATTTCGCGGCGCGCGCAAAAGAAATCGCGTCAAGAGAATCGCAAGTGTGTTTGATTGCAGGCGGAGAGACAACCGTGACCGTGCGCAGGCAAGGTAAGGGCGGACGCAATCAAGAATTCGCGCTCGCGAGCGCGATTGAAATCGCGGGTACGGAAAATATTTTCATTCTGAGCGCGGGGACGGATGGCACGGACGGACCTACGGACGCGGCGGGCGCGTGCGCGGATGGAAAAACAATCGCGCGCGCATCGGCATTGGGGCTGAATGCGCGCGCGTATTTAGAAAACAACGACGCGTATAATTTTTTTCAACCGCTCGGCGATCTCTTCATCACCGGCGCGACGAATACGAATGTGAATGATGTGATGATCGCGCTGATTACGGATTCATTCCGCCCTCCATCCAGTCTTTGAATTTTCGCACATTGTCCGCCGACCACGCCGCGTCGCACGGCATATCGCCATCGGACAAGCGCTGAAAAATATCGGACGCGCGTTTTTTCACGTCGTCGTACTGGGACAAATCAAACGGGCCATTCATTTTCATTTCTTCCACGTCCATCTCGCGAAACAATGGACGAATATCTCCGGCGTATGAGAGCGCCATAATCTCCTCCCTTTGAAAATAGGACACTAGACTTGGAAAAAATATTACCACAAAGAACACAAAGAGCACAAAGAAAAAAATCTTTAGCGTTGCTTCGCTACACTCAGGCCAGCGCGTTCAGCATAGGAATTTTTTCCACGCGCGCGCAATCTTTTTTCCATACGCGATCTCGCGCGCGCCTAAGAATTGCGCCAACTCTTGAATCGCATCGCGCACCGCGCGCGCGGTGGGCGCGTCGTGCGCCGCGCCGCGTTCCGCGTACACCGCGTTCACGTTCAACCGTTTCTGCGCGCGATCCATCGTTGGATCAATCCGCCCAATCAGTTGATCGTCGTGCAGAATCGAAAGGACATAGTAGCCGTACTTGCGTTTGGGCGCGGGCGTGTAAATTTCAATCGTGAAATCATAATCGAAAAGTAATTGCAGGCGTTTACGGTCGCAGATCAAATTATCGAACGGCGATAAAAGCGTCGTGCGTCCAATCCATTCGCCGCGCTCGATTTTTTCGACGAGCGGCAAGTCGTCCGTGTGCAAATACCATTCGCCTTTCAGCATTCGCTTGCCGTCCTGAATTTCGACGCGCGCGATTTTTTGATCGCGCGCGAGTTCGGCGAGAATATTTTTGAGATCGGGATAGCGGTCGCGCGTGAAATGAAATTGAATTTGTTGCGGCGTGGCGACGCCGAGCGCGCGCAAAGATTTTTGCGCGGCGCGATAAACCAAATCGTGCGCCGATAATTTTTCGCGCGGCGTCCACGCGGGCAGAACGCGTTCGGACAAATCCCAGGTCTTGTTCAAACCCTCGCGCCCCGCGACCATGAGCGTGCCGCTCAACCACAGAAAATCCAACATGCGGCTAACGTTGCGCCCCGACGACCAGCCGGTCGAGACCCAGTGTTTCGTACCGATGCCGTCTTCTTGAAATGCGCGCGCGGGCAGCGCGCCCTCGCGTTTGATGCGACGTAGAATTGTGCGCCGGAGTTCATCGTTGGCGCGAATCCACTTGCGCGCGCGGTTCGTCCACGCCGAAGTCGAAGTAATAAATCGCGCGGCGTGCGCTGGATCGGCTTTGAATTTCTGCTGATCCGCTTTGAGATAATCGCGCATCATCAGGTTATGAATCGGATAATCCTCGATGAGGACGATGGACGCGCAGTGCGCCCAGTATTCGAAAAATTTTTTGTCGCGCCAGATAAGTTGATCAAAATGCGATAGATCGTACGCACCGACGCGGCTAAAAACAACGAGGCGATGCGAACGTTCGACCGCGCGGATGGGATCAAGTTGCACACAACCGAGATCGCGAATGATTTCGAAAATATTTTCGCGCGTCGCGGGCGCGCGCGGCGCGTTCAAATGTTGTTTGGTGATCGCCAGCCGCCGCGCGGTGGCGAGCGAAAGGATTCGATGCGTTTCCAATTATTTTTTCTTTATTTCATCTATCGCGCGCCGAATCTGTTCATTCAATCCGCGCACGCTTGTCGCGAGCCCGCGCTCGATTTCTTCTTTGGCGCCGCTATCTTTCAACGTCTGCGCGCGTTTTTTTAATTCTGCGCCTGCGGCATGCGCGGTTTCAGTCGCTTTGGCGCGCGCCAGCGCGCGATCAATCTCCGCGCTCATCTCTTTCACCCCGCGCGCGATTTTTTCTTCCAGCTCTTTGGTCGTTGGGTGTTCCGCGGTAGCGCGAACTAGATCTTTCAATTGTTGACCCATCTCGCGCAATTCATCCGCGAGGGTGGGCTCATTCGATTTGCTCGTCATCCTTCACTCCAATTCCAAATTGCAAATCCTCGACCATCGACCGTAGACGGTTGACCGTACCCGATAGTTCTTCACGGTCTATCGTCCACCGTCCATTGTCTACCGTCTCTTACTTTTTCCTTTTGCCTTTTTATCCTTCGCTTCGCTCAGGACATGCTTTTGCGCTTGCGCTTCCCACATCTGTCGCGTCAACTGAATTTGTCCCACATGTTCCGAATAATGTTCGATTAAATGCAACACGCTCCACCGCGCGCTGACCGTACCATAATTTGGCGTCACGCGCGACGCGTTCAGTTCCGCGTCGGTCAAGCGCGCCAAAATTTCTTCGCTCACGCGCGCGGTTTCGCCGTACTCGGCGCGCAACGCGTCGAGCGAATCGCCGCGCGCGCGAAATTCCGCGTCACGATCGCGCGTGATCGTTCGTTGACCGACGACGCGTTGAATCCAGTGGCGTTCCGAGCCGATCAAATGCGTTGCGAGAACGAACGGTGAATTCGTGTCTTGACGCAACGGTTTCCAATTCAACGCGCTCTGATTCATGCCCTCGAGCGCGGCGAGTGTTTTCTGGCGCAAGTCGCGCAAACGCGCCACATACGTTTCAACTTCCGGCAACATCAACCGACCTCCACGCGATTTTTTCCCGACTGTTTCGCGCGATCCAGCGCCGCGGCGGATCGCCCGACGAGCGAAAGATTTTCCGTCAAATCTTTTCCCGCGCTTGAAGCCACGCCGACGCTGACGGTGATCTTGAATTGATCCACACCAAACACATGACTTGCCGTCATCGTGCAAATGCGATCCGCCAAAATGTGCGCGCCTTGGGCGTCCGTTTGCGGCGTGAGCAAAATAAAATCTTGCGCATCGTAACGTCCTAGCACGTCGGTTGTGCGCGCAAGTTTTTTCAACATCTGTCCCAATTCCATCAACACTTCATCGCCTTGCAAAATACCGTAGCGTTGATTCACTTCGGTCAAGTTATCAATATCTACGAGCACGACCGTTAACGGCGTCGCATAACGCGCACTGCGCGCGGCTTCGTACGCTAAACGATGCATGATGTAGCGGCGATGATACAATTGCGTTAGCGGATCCGTAATCGCGATCAGCGCGGCATCATTTTCGCGCTGACGCAATATCGCGATGCGTTCACCGGTGCGCAGCGCCGCGAGCGCGCGTTGTTTCACTTGCAGCAATTCAAACGGCGCGGTCAATACCTCGGTGATGGGCAGGCGCGCCTCGTTCGCGCGGTGCGCCTCATTCGCATCTTCCGCCAAAAAAATAATCGGCACATGCTCGGTGGGATCCAACGCGCGCAACGCGCGCGCGACATCAATCCCCGCCAAGCCCGTCAAATCCACGCCCAAAAAAATCGCGTTGGGACCGCGATCCAGCGCGAGATCCACGGCTTCCAAACCGTCGCGCGCTACCGTCACCGCGTGATGATCATCGCGCAGCGCGATCTGAAGCGCGCGCAAGGTTTGATTATTTTGGGATGCTAATAAAAATTTTCCGGGCATAGATCCTCCACCGCGCCAAAAAACTAACGCGCGATCGAACGGTTCCACTCCGCGCTAATTTGTTG
>JACQEA010000481.1 GCA_016200825.1 Chloroflexota bacterium
CATCCGCGCGATGCCCGGCAACGCGATCGAGATTATGATTCAAGACCTCACCTCCGCCGGTTATTCGCCCGACGACGCGCGCAATCAAGCCGCCGCGCTCTTGAGCATTGATCTGACTCAACCGATTCACGAACAATATTTCGACTATCTCGGCAATGTGGCGCAAGGCGATTTTGGCAGATCGTACAAATCGCGCGGACTCAAAGTGGCGGAAATGATCGCGGCGGTTTTGCCGTGGACAATTTTCAGCGTCGGCATTTCGCTGTTGATTAGTTTTTTGCTTGGGATTTTGCTTGGCACGTTGATCGCGTACAAACGCGAAACGTGGATTGATCATCTCTTGAGCAATCTCGCGGCAACGCTCGACGCGGTGTCGCCGTACATCATCGGTCTACTCGCGATTCTTTTGCTCGGTACGCTCACCCGAATTGTGCCGATCACTGAAATGCGCGGCGCGCTCTCCCCCGGCACGCAACCGGAGTTTTCATTTGAATTTTTCGCGGATGTGTTTACGCATGTTCGCGTTTTGGTTTTGGTGTACGTGTTGTCGTCCATCGGTTCGTGGATGTTGACAATGAAGAGCAGTACGATCGCGACGCTCGGCGAAGATTATGTGACGGTGGCGCGCGCGCGCGGCTTGCCCGACTCGCGCATCATCACCGCGTACGTTGGACGCAACGCGACTCTGCCGCTTTTTACGCGCCTCGCGATTTCGATGGGCGCGGTCGTCGGCGGTTCGCTGTTGATCGAATCGCTGTTTACGTATCGCGGCATCGGCTCACTCCTTTCCAGCGCGATTTCCGCGCGCGATTATCCGGTGATGCAAGGCGTCTTTCTCGTTTTTACAATTTCGGTCGTCGCCGCGAATCTGCTCGCGGATTTTGCGTACGGTTGGCTCGATCCGCGCATTCGCGTTGCGGGAGAGAACCAATAAATTTGCAACCGCCAAAGCTTGTCCTGAGTATAGCGAAGGAATGCGAAGAAAGAAATGAAAAAAAGTTTTTTCATCGCGCGCGGTGCGCCCCATTCGCTTAGGGCATGTTGTGCGCTGAAATTTTTTCGAGGGATTTCATGATTACAATCTTGCGCGATACCGCGCGCGAAATTTTCAAAACGTTGAAAATTCTGAGCCGCAACAAAATGGGCTTGTTCGGTTTTGTGATGATCCTCGTGATCGTTTTTCTTTCGTTCATCGGTCCTCTGATTTGGCCGCCCGAATTGTCCGCGAATGTCGCGGACATCAATCAAGGTCCGTCGCAAAAACATTGGCTCGGCACCGATTTTCAAGGGCAAGATAATTTGCTCAAGATCGTCAACGGCGGCAAAGACATTGTCACGGTCGCGTTTCTGACCGGCATCGTCGCGACGTTTATCGCGATTTGTGTTGGGTCGTTCAGCGCGTTTGTCGGCGGACGATTTGATAGTGTGATGATGGAAATCGTAAATGTGTGGCTCACGATTCCGCGTTTTCCGTTGCTGGCAGTTCTCGCGACCGTCGTCAAGTTGAATGACAACGTGACCTTTGCGCTTTTGCTCGGCTTGCTCGATTGGCCCGGCTTGTCGCGCCAAGTGCGCTCGCAAGTTCTCTCGCTCAAAAAACGCGATTACGTTGAAGCCGCGACGATGTTGAATCTCGGCGCGCCGAATATTATTTTTCGCGAAATATTGCCGAATATGTTTTCGTTCATCGCGATCGCGATGATCTTTACGATGACGCACGCGATTTATCAGCAGACCGGGCTGGTCTTTCTCGGCATTGTGCCGTACTCGGGCACAAATTGGGGCGTGATGATCAGCGCGGCGGAACGGCGCGCCGCGTTGTTTGCGCCGCAAGCCGCCGCGAGTATTCTCGCGCCGATTGGCGCGATAGTATTGTTTCAACTCGCGCTCGTTTCGTTCGCGCGTTCGTTGGATGAAGTGTTTAATCCGCGCTTGCGCACGAGCGTGTGAAAATTTTACCGCAGAGACGCAGAGGAGGAAAAAATAATTCCGATCAATCAGCTAACACAAGAGGTGATCGGCGCGGCGATTGAAGTCCACAAGTTTTTGGGACCAGGACTTTTGGAATCTGCCTATGAAGAGTGTTTGTGCCACGAGCTAAATTTGAGAAAGATTCGTTTTGAACGACAACTTGAAATGCCTGTCACCTTCAAAGGCACTAGATTAAATTCTGGTTATCGAATTGATTTATTAGTTGATAAACTTGTTGTGGTTGAAGTAAAATCGGTTGCCGAACTCGTTCCGATTCATGAAGCGCAAATTTTGACGTATCTGCGATTAAGCAAGTGCCAAGTTGGATTGTTGTTTAACTTCAATGTGGTAGTGATGAAACACGGGATCAAAAGGGTCGTCTTGAATTTTCAGGAATGACTTTCTCTGCGCCTCTGCGGTAAATATGAACTCCGTCTTGTCCGTTCAAAATCTCTCCATCGAATATCTCGCGCGGCGCGGGCGCGTGCAAGCGATCCGCAACGTTTCCTTCGATGTTCAGCGCGGCGAGGCGCTCGCGCTGATCGGCGAAAGCGGATCTGGCAAAACGACGTTGGGTCTCGGTGTTGTGCAATTGCTTCCCGCAAGCGCGCAAATCACGCAAGGCGCGATCACGTATCGCCGCGATCAAAATGGCGCGGGCGCAATCGAGATTGACGTGTTGGGATTGCGCGGCAATGGCTTGCGCGAATTTCGTTGGAAAGAATGCGCGATGGTTTTTCAATCCGCGCTCAACGCGCTCAACCCGGTGCTGCGCATCGCGGATCAATTCGCGGACACCGCCAAAGCGCACGGTTATTTGCACGGCAACGCGTTACGCGCGCGCGCGCGGCATTTGCTCACGCTCGTTCGACTTGATCCCGAACGCGTGTGGAAATCTTTTCCACACGAATTATCCGGCGGCATGCGCCAACGCGTGTTGATCGCGCTGAGTTTATTGCTCGAACCGCAACTTTTAATTCTCGATGAACCGACGACCGCGCTCGACATTCTGACTCAGCGCAACATTATGGACGTGTTGAAAGAGTTGCGCGGCAAATTAGATTTTTCGCTGATGTTCATTTCGCACGATCTCTCGCTCGCGGCGGAACTCGCGGATCGCGTCGCGACGGTGTACGCGGGCAAGGTCGTCGAAGTGGGCGACGTGAAAACAATTTTCAAATCATCCGCGCATCCGTACACGATTGGTCTCATTCACGCGGTGCCAACAATCACGGGTGCGCACGAAAATCTTTCTTCGATCCCCGGCTCGCCGCCGGATTTGATTGACCTGCCGAGCGGGTGTAAATTTCATCCGCGTTGTCCGTACGCGGACAGTCGTTGCAAACGCGATGAGCCGGAGCTGGAAGATGTTTCGCCCGGGCATCGCGTCGCGTGTTGGAATTGGCGCAGTGTCAAACGTGATGCGTAATACGTGATGGGTGATTGAAGAGGCGCGGCATGACATACGAAGAATGGATGGAGACCGTTCCGTCTGAAATTAGGAATGATGTACTTTGGAAAGTTGAAGTTTACCGCTTGGCAGTCTTGCTCGGAGATTTGAGTTGGCACGATACGAGCAGACTAATGCGCGATAAACGAACATTGAATCTTTCGAATCAACTCTATGAAGCAGTTGGTTCAATTAGCGCGAATATCGCCGAAGGTTACTCACGCGGCACGGGCAAAGATCGAGCAAGGTTTTACGAATACTCGCTTGGCTCTGCGCGCGAAAGCCGAGATTGGTATTACAAAGCGCGATATATTTTAGGCGAAAAAGTTTCCAAACATCGCTTCTCCCTTCTTGCGCAAATTATTCGCCTGCTTTTGACGATCGTTCCCGAACAACGCGGTAGAACTCTGCACGAGAACAAGTTGTTGTATCGGACGAATGGCAATAAAGAATTGGAAGATTTTTTGATGAACGAAAAGGATTTATCTCGTCGCTTGAAAAATATTCCGTTTTCAGAGTAGCTTTCACGCATCACGCATTACGAATCAGTTTTTCAATGTATAATTCGCTCATTCAACTCGATCACGTCACGCGCACGTTTCAAGTGAAACGGCAGACGATCAAAGCCGTGGACGATTTATCGCTGGCGATCAACGCGGGCGAAATCGTTTGCCTCGTCGGTGAATCCGGCTGCGGCAAAACAACGACCGGCAAAATGATCGCGGGCGTTCTGCCCGTTTCTTCCGGCGAAATTCTTTTTCGCGGCGCAGAAATTTCAAACTTGCGCGGCGACGCGCATAAAAAATTTCGGCTGGGCGTGCAAATGATCCATCAAGACCCGTACGCGTCGCTCAATCCGGTGCGCAC
>JACQEA010000050.1 GCA_016200825.1 Chloroflexota bacterium
TTGCCGGAAACTTTTTACGCGGATTTGAAACGCGGCTATGCCGCGCGCCGCGCGCGCATGATGGGCATCCTCGAAGAAAATAAATTCCGCGCGCAAGCACCCGAAGGCGCGTACTATGTGATGGCAGATTTTTCAGAATGGGGATTCAATCGCGACGATGTCGCGTTCGCGCATTATTTGACGGAGCAGATTGGCGTCGCGGCGGTGCCCGGATCAAGTTTTTACGCGACGCCGGGGCTAGGAAAAAACGCGGTGCGTTTCGCGTTTGCGAAAAAGCCGGAGACGTTCGACGCGGTGGAGGAGAAATTCAGAAAAAGTAAGCAGTAAGCAGTTGGCAGTAGGCAGAAAACGGAAGGCGGTAATATGGTTTTTGGATTTCTGCTTGTTGCTTTCCGCTTTCTGCTTTTTCCCTATTCCCCCACGATCTCTTTGAATCTTGCATCATCGCGAATCCATTCCAAATCTGGATCGCGTTTCGCGTGCTCGCGGTCGAAATCTTTTTCTTGCGCCGCGCGGCGAAGATTTTCGAATGCCGCGTCTATATTTCCGCAAATAGATTCGAGGCACGCGAGATTGTACCAATCTTCTGGCTTGCTCAGTTCACGCGCGCGTGCCGCGAATTTTTTCATTTTGTCTTGATGCCCAAGTTTCTTGTGGACAGCCGCGAGCGCGAGGAATGGATCGAAATCATTTGGCGCAAGCGAGGACCATTTCTCAAGCAACGGCAACGCGTCTGCCGCGCGCTCGGTTTGACGCAACAACAACACTAAACCAACGTAGCGATTTGGATTTTCGGGATCAAGTTCAATTGCGCGGCGGTAGAGTGGCTCTGCTTCCGCGAATCGTTCTTGAGTTCTCAACAAGTATGCAAGATTTCCATACGCGGCGGCGTCATTCGGATTGAGTTCAATCGCTTTGCGATACGCGGCTTCGGCGTCGGGATAGCGTTGCATATCGTCGAGCAGATTGCCGAGATTGTTGTACGCGGTGGCGTAATTCGGATTGAGTTCAATCGCTTTGCGATACGCGGCTTCGGCGTCGGGATAGCGTTGCAATTTTTCGTGAAGCAGTAAGCCGAGATTGTTGTACGCGGTGGCGTAATTCGGATTGAGTTCAATCGCTTTGCGATACGCGGCTTCGGCGTCGGGATAACGCGCGAGTTCGGCTAGAAAAACGCCAAAGTTATTCAATACCCTAAATTCGCCTGGATTTAGCCGCGCAGCATGTTCCATTAGTTGAACCGCATTTTGGAATTGTTTTGTTTCATAAAGTGTGACGCCAAAAGAGAGAAACGACTCGACGATCTTTCCGCCTCGCGAATCTCCGAGGCGCACCAGCAGATTTGTCAAAGGCAAAAGATATTGTTGAGGATTCATCACGCGCGTTTCTTTTGCTTCGATCTGTCCATCGCTCGGAGTCAGGATGTGTTGAGAGTTGATGAGATGCCCGAGCGCGTAGTGAATTTGGAACCGTCGCCATAACTGCTCAATGAAATTGCCGCCCGCAATCAAACGCGCGGTTGGCTCGACCGTAAAATCATAGAGATCAATGCCGACGGTTCGCAATAAATCCACCGCATCGTACACATAGCGTGCGGCGGGATACCGCGTCACTGCCTCGCGATAGCGTTCCTCCCAAGTACCTTGCAATGTTGGGATAAAGTTTTGACGCGAGAGTTTCGTGTTTGTGATTTTGGCGGCCTTTAAATTCTCGATGAGATTCCTAAAAGTGCCGTCGTTGTGCCGCGCGATATAATCCTCGTCGCCTGCTTCGAGTGGGATAGCCGCCTCCTTCGCGGTGATTTCGAGGATGCTGGCTTGCGCCGCGACTTGAGGTGATTCGAGACGATAAAGCGCAAAGCGTTTCCAGAACGCGCTGTATGTGTCCCATTCGAGTTTTTCCCATTCGCTCGGCTCGTCGGGGCGCTCGCGTTCCGTTTCATCGCGCGCGGTCGCGATGACGCGTATCTCGCCACTGCAAAATTTCTCGTAGGCAACGAGCGTCCGCTGCAATCGTTCTTGCAGCGCGATCTGAATCTGCTGTGCTGTGTCGCCCGGTCGCGTCAATCGCTCTTGCTTTCCACGCGACATTTTTCGATTGAGGTCGTCGAGTACAAATAATAATTTACGGTCTGTGCCAATATTGTCACGCGGAAAAGTCGCTGGCTCTGTCACCAACTCGGTGCGCGTGAGATTGAGCACCGTCCATCCGAGTTGATTCAAATGCCGCGCGAGTTCGGCGGCTTCACGCGTTTTACCGAGACCCGTACGCGCAAGAATCAAGACCCACTGTTTGTCATTCAATAGCGATTCGAGGTCGTGCTGCGTATCTTGCCCTTGCACGCGCGTTGTGTATGGGACGCTGCTCGCGGGAAGTGGATCGTTGACATTCTCGGCATCGAGGATGGCGCGCAGAACATCGCCGTTTGGCTTGATGACATCGAAGGGAAAAGTGTTGCCGCGGAATTGGCGGAGGCGCCATTGCCGGTAAAGCCAACTCGCGCCGCGATAGATCGCAACAATGAGTGTCCCGACGACTCCTGATCCAAAGAGCGCGGCAACAATCTTGAATAATAATTCAAGCGGGTCTTTGTTATCAACGAGCCATCTAAAAAAAGACTCCATTGTCAGTTTTCAAAACGGAATGCGACGCACTCGCCGAGTGCATCGCTGCTGATTCTTACGCCGAGTCTTTTACCAAGACCTGCAGAAATTTCTCTTCGGGCGGCCATTCGCCTAGATGCGCCGCGAGATCGCTTGACAACATCCCCACTTCACGTTGCCAGTCCAGAATCGCTTGGAAAACCTCCGCCAACTTTTCGTGTTGAGCGATCTCGCGCGAAATTTCTTGTGCTTCGGCAACTTGGCGTGCAAAATTCCGCACATAAATGCCGGCATCGAGCGGAACCGCTTCAGCATCATGCGGCTTGTCTGAATTGATCAACAGATCGAGTTCGTCGGACTCTGGATCATAACCGAGCGCGCGGATTTGATATTTCATCTTGCCCTCTCGAACCAACAACTTTGAAAGAACATGAACCACGCTCCATTGTTTTGAAGAACGTACTTGACGCTCACGCGCAATTCATAACCCACTCTCAACTCTTCAGCCGAAATAACCAAGAGACGAAAATAACGCGATGCTTCGTCTTCACGGTTTGGGTCGAGCTCAACACGGTCTGGGCTCTGCATCGCGCGAACTGTGAGATCAAATGCATCTGTAATTTCGGGACGTTTGACTACGTGCGCGTTCCATTGCTCGCGCGCGATGAAACATTCAACGCCCTCTTTGTCTGTTCCGCGCCACAAGTACGGTGAAGCCATAGTGCGCCCGGAATAATAATGCGGTTACGCCTGTTAGTCAAACGTCACCATGTTTGGACTATTTTTTCTTTTTTCCCGCGCTCTTTTTCTTCGCCGTTTTTTTCGCTCCCGCTTTCTGCTTTTTGCTTTCCGCTTTCGGCTTTGCGCTTTTCGCGCCGCGCGCCTCCAGCATCTTTTTGATTTCGCCGAGATAATAAATATTCCAGCCCTCGGTCGTGCCTGCGTAATCAAAATCTTGCACATTCTCGTGCAAGAGATCGACCCGCGTTGCGTCTTTTTCCCACGACAGCGTGAACGTAACGACCGAATCTTCACGCGTCCAGTCTTCGGGCTTCCACGTCATCTTTAATTTTTTTTGCGGGACGACCTCGATAATTTTTCCGCCGATTTGTCCTTCCCACAACGTGTACTGCGCGCCGGGCTGCGCGTAAAAGAACGCGGTCGCGCCCGACCATTCTTCAATTTCTTTTTTGTCCGTCAACGCGCGCCACACCTCCGCGAGCGGCGCTTTGATCAGATATTTTTGTTCGATTGGCTTGTCCATTTTGTCTCCTCTGTTTCGACGATAGACGATGGACGATTGACCGAAACACCGTCAACCGTTTATTGTCCACCGTCATTTTCCATTTGTCATTTGTAATTCATTCTTCCTATTTCTTCTTTCGATTCATTTCGATCCGCTCTACAACTTCTTCGCGCCCATTATCTTCCATAATCTTTTTCCATTCCGGTCGCGGGTCTTGCGCGTCGATGGTCGCGCGCAGTTCGAGAATTTGATCGCGCAACAGCGCGGCTTTTTCAAATTCCCAATTTTGCGCTGCGGCTTTCATTTGTTTTTCAAATTCCGCGATGAGATGATTCGCCTCGCTCTTGGGCATTTGCAAATCGCGCGTTTTGTATTCGCCGCGCGCGTCCGCCGCGACGTGAATGCGTTGCGTGAGATCGCGAATTTCTTTCACGATGCCTTGCGGCTCGATGTGATGTTCGGTGTTGTGACCGGATTGAATTTTGCGGCGACGATTCGGTTCATCAATCGCGCGGCGCATCGAATCGGTCATTCGATCCGCGTACATAATCACTTGCCCGTTCACGTGCCGCGCCGCGCGCCCAATCGTTTGAATCAGCGATGTTTCACTCCGCAAAAATCCTTCTTTGTCCGCGTCGAGAATCGCGACGAACGAAACTTCCGGCAGG
>JACQEA010000471.1 GCA_016200825.1 Chloroflexota bacterium
CTTTGCGGCGAGAAATCTTGTTGCCAGTACGAAGGCGCGACTTCTCGCTTCGCTCGAAGTGACATTTTGTGTTTATCGCTTGCGATGAACGCGCACGCGTGTTATAGTTTGAATATTCGTATAGGCAATCAAATACACAAAAAAATTAGAGCAGAAAAATGAATAGAAGAAAAAACGCTACGCGAATATTTTTGTCCACTGCCATCGGAATAATCGCGATGCTTGCCGCGTGCGCGACGAGACAAAATAATTTCGATGGCGACCGCGCGCTGCGCGATGTGATCGCGCAAATGGAATTGGGCGCGCGACCAGCGGGCAGCGCCGCCAATCGCGCGACGGGCGATTACATTCTCGCGCAACTCGCGGCGGCGAAACGTAAAACGAAAACACAGGAATTTATTTTTCGCGGCGTGCCGATTCGAAATGTTATCGGTATTCTTGGCGAAGGCAAAGGCGCGCGCGTAATTATCGGCGCGCATTACGACACGCGCTTGCGCGCGGATCAAGATCGCGATCATCCCGACGCGCCGGTGCCGGGCGCGAACGATGGCGCGAGCGGCGTCGCGGTTTTGCTCGAGTTGGCGCGGACGGTGGACGAATCGAAATTGAAAAATGAAGTGTGGCTCGCGTTTTTCGACGCGGAAGATAATGGCGGAATTGATGGATGTTTGATCGCAAAAGTGGAAACGTGCGAGCATACCGCGTGGAATTGGTCGGTCGGCGCAACGTATGTGGCGGAAAATTTGGAAGCGAATCCGTTCGCGGTGATCGTCCTGGATATGATCGGCGATGCGGATCAAAATATTTTTTGGGAATACAATTCGGACAAGGAATTGCAAGCGCAACTCTGGGCGATCGCGGCGCGGCTAGGTTACACAAGAGAATTTATTCCGCAATTCAAATGGTCAATGGAAGATGATCACACGCCATTTCTGCGCCGCGGCCTGCGCGCGGTGGATGTGATTGACTTTGATTATCCGTACTGGCATACGACGCAAGACACGGCGGACAAAATTTCCGCGGCGAGTTTGGAACGGGTGGGGCGCGTGATGCAGGTGTGGCTGGAAGGAAAATAAGAAATAATTTTTACCGCCAAGACGCCAAGTGAGAAAAGAAATACATGAAACGTTCAATCTTGCTTTATTGTTTATTCTTGGCGTTCTTTGCGTCTCTGCGGTGAGATTTTTTATCCTGAACACAATGAGACTGAATGCGTAAATTATTTGTGGCCTTTTTAGTTGCAAGTTTATTTGAAATACAATTCGCGCCGATGGCGAAGGCGGACCGGTGTGATGCCACCGCGATCACTGCGCCCGCGCGCGGCGAAACGGTTAGCGGAATGGTAACAATTATCGGTCGCGCGAATCTGAGCGATTGGTTTGTGCGCTTCCAAGTTGATTTCGCGACGGCGGGCAAAGAAGACTGGTTGGAGATCAACGAATTAGCATTTGCCGTTTTGAACGACGCGGTGCTCGCGCGATGGGATACGAACGCAATCAGTGAAGGCGCGTACGATTTGCGCGTGCGCGCGATTGATCGCACGGGGAATTATTGCGAACAAATAGTTTCGGGTGTGCGTGTCACGCGCAACGCCGCGCGCAAGGAATTGAACGGCGAGCCAATTCGCATCCCAACGCTCACGGGCGCATTCTACGTCGCGCTCCCGGCGCTGCCAAAAATCGAAACATGCACGCATAGTTGGGACGTGGGCGCGCAGGTGACGCAATCAATCAAATTATGCGCCGAAGAATATTACAAACCATTTGAAATCGTCGGCGATAATATCGCGATCATTGGCGACGACGCGCAGAGCGCGGTGATTTACGCCGAGCTGGGTTTTGCGATTACTGCGCGCGGCAATAATCAAATTATTTCAGGCGTGCACATCATCGCGCAAACATTGCCGTCGCAGGCGAACGAATGGCTGTGCTTGTACGATTTGTGTTACTATCGCGCGCGCTTGGTGAAAGGCGGCGCGGATTACGGCGGCGGAATTTTGTTGCGCGATGGCTCGAATGCTGCGATCATAAATTCGCGCATCGAGGGCGGCGCGAGCGGAATTGCGTTGCTGAATCGGCGCGCGGATCGAATTGTCGCGAATACGTTTAGCGATCTGACGGGCTGGGGAATTTTTGCGCAGAATGTTGCGGAATCATTTTGGATTGACAATTCGTTCACGCGCATCAATCGCGCGTGTGTGGGACCCGATGCCAAGTGGTACGAGAACGGCTGTGAAACGGCGGGAGTCGTCTTGCTGAATTCTAATTCGAATCTGATCGCGAACAATCGCTGCGCCGCGACGAGCAATTGTTTTTATTTGCAAGGCGAAGGCGCGCTTGCGAATAATCTTAATAAGCTGTACGGGAATCGTTGCATCGCGCCGACGCAAAATTGTTTTGAAATTTCGTACTCGCAAGGAATTGAAATGGATTACAACGTCGCGAATTTGGAACGCGGTGTCACGTCAGGTTGTGCGTTGTGGCTCGTGTATGCGCGCGTGACGCTTGGCACTACCAATCAATTCGCGCCGTGCGATCATCGCGGGAGTAAGTTGGAATCGAGTGTGGAGTATGTGGCGGGGAAACCGTGAGGTAGCGTAGTCAGATAGTCTAATAGTCGGGAGTCGAAAAGCTGAAGTTTGAAAAATAATTTGGCGGTGGTAATGCGACAAGAAAAATGGTAAAATGGTTTTGACTGATGCCGTTTCACAATTCAAGTTGAACGAGTGAGCGACACGTTGATAGAGGAGGACTTGTGCCGACGACGCATAAACAAGTTAC
>JACQEA010000472.1 GCA_016200825.1 Chloroflexota bacterium
AGCATCCGAGCGATGCGTGCCGCGTCACGCGCGATGCCAGCGGTCGCCGCCGCGTGCATTACGCGGGCGATTACAACATCGTCGCGGATGGACACATTGATTTGGAAACGCGCCGCGCGGAAATGGAACGCACCGGCGTGACGATGGGCGCGCTCTCGCTCACGACGCCCGGCGTGCATGTCGAAGAACGCGCGCGCGGCATCGCGCTCGCGCAAATCGTCAACGATTCGTTCGCGGAAATTCAAAAACAATTTCCAAATCAATTCGCGCCGCTCGCGACCTTGCCACTCCAAGACCCACGCGCCGCGGTGGATGAATTGGAACGCGCGGTGACGAAATTAAATTTGCGCGGCGCAATGTTGTTCGCGAACGTGAACGGCAAGCCGATTCATCAGCGCGCGTATTGGGATTTGTACGAGACCGCCGCGCGGCTGGATGTGCCGCTGATGATTCATCCCACTTCGCCGCCGGGCGTGGAGGCGTATCAAGAATATCGCACGACCGCGCTCGTGGGATTTTTAGTGGACACGACGCTGTGCGCGACGTTGTTGATGTTTGAAGGCGTGATGGAAAAATTTCCGACGATCAAATTTTCGCTCGGACATCTCGGCGGGACGATTCCGTACATCGCCGAACGAATTGATCGCGGGTACGCGGCGTATCCCGAAGTGAGAAAAAATATTTCGGAAAAGCCGTCGTTCTATTTCAAACGCAATTGCTATTACGACACCGTCGCGTTCGAGCCGCACGCGTTGCAATTCGCGATTCAGTTCGCGGGCGCGGATCACGTTTTGCTCGGCAGTGATTATCCGCATCAAATTGGCGATATGGAAAAAGCGGTGAGGGTCATCGAGCAATTGCCGCTGGCGGAAGAAACGCGGCGCGCGATCTTGGGCGAAAACGCGCGGCGACTTTTGAAAATCTAATTCGAAAGGCGGAACGAAATTAAATGCAAGCGTGCGATGTTTATATGCGCGGCGACACAATTTATATTTTTTCTTCCGCTGAAACGCACAACGGTTTGCGTCTCGCGTCCGAACCGATGCTGAAACTCGATGCACACTCTCCGCCGCAAACAATTGGCGCGGCGATTATCCGCGCGCTGGAAGCCGCGCAGAGCGGCGCGCCCGCGCCGAACGATATGCGCGCGATCACGCACGGTATCTTAAAATTTGCGCGCGTGAAAAGTTGGAAAGCCTTTGTCATGGGCGCGCGCTATTTTTTTATCGCGTGGGACGGCGCGCGCGTCGAAATTATTCCGGGCGTCCCGGCAAAAGGCGGCGCGTTTTTGCACGACCCGACGCGCACCGCGCACTGCGCGTTGGATGCCGCGGCAATTGGAAAAATAATTTTGCGTTGAAAAAAATGCTTCCCTATCTTTCGGGATTTGGTTTAGGCGCGGGACTGATTATCGCGATTGGCGCGCAAAATGCGTTGGTGTTGCAACACGGCTTGAAACGCCGCGCGGTTTTTCTCACCGCGTTCATTTGCACGTTGTGCGATGCCGCGCTCATTTTGCTCGGCGTCGGCGGACTCGGCGCGATTATCGCGCAACTGCCCGCGCTCGCGACCGTGACCACGTTGGGCGGCGCGCTGTTTTTATTTTTGTACGGCGCGCGATCTTTCCGCGCCGCGTTCCGTTCCGCATCGCTCGACCCGGACGCGCGCGCGTCTCAACCGATGGATCGCCGCGCGATTATTCTGGCGGTCTGCGCGGTTAGTTTGCTCAACCCGCACGTTTATCTCGACACGGTTGTGCTGGTGGGGAGTGTCGGCGCGGCGTATCCGGTTCCCGAACGCGCCGCGTTCGCGTTCGGCGCGATCAGCGCGTCGTTCGTTTGGTTTTTCGGACTCGCGTACGGCGCGGCGTTGCTCGCGCCGGTATTTCGCAATCCGCGCGCGTGGCGCGCGCTCGATATCGGCGTTGGAATCGTGATGTGGGCGATTGCGTTTTCGCTCGCGCGCGGATTGATCGCGCCAGTTTAGAATTTTTAGGGATGGAACATGAATCACGAAAAATCTTTTCAAGATTATTATCCCGCTGCGACCGCGCACTGTTACGGGTGCGGTCGCTTGAACGCGCAGGGTTTGCAAATCAAAAGTTATTGGGACGGCGACGAAAGTGTGTGCGCGTTCACGCCGCGCGCGTATCACACCGCGATCGCGGGATTTGTGTACGGCGGATTGATCGCGTCGTTGATTGATTGTCACGCGACCGGCACCGCCGCCGCGGCGATGTATCGCATGGAAAATCGCGCGATGGATTCGTTGCCCGCGTTTCGATTTGTCACCGCCGCGTTGCGCGTGGATTATTTAAAACCCACGCCGCTCGAAATAGAATTGATCGTGCGCGCGCGGGTGCAAGAAATCAAAGGCCGCAAAGTAATTGTTGCGGCGGAATTATTCGCGCGCGGCGAAGTGTGCGCGCGCGGCAATGTGGTCGCGGTGCAAATGCCGGAAAATCTTGTCGGGGCAGGGCTCGCCTCTGCCCTGTAGGAGAAAAAATGTGTCGCAGTATCAAAACGCTTCGCCGCGCGGAATTATCGGCAACGGATGAAGAAATTCGCGCGGCGGCGTTGCAATTTGTTCGCAAAGTATCCGGTTATCGCGCGCCCTCCAAAATAAATCAGCCCGCGTTCGACGCGGCGGTGACGCGCGTCGCGGATGCCACGCGCGTCTTGTTAGAAAATCTTAATCCACGAATGAACACGAATAGACACTAATATAAAATTTCGGAAGCAAAAATGAATTTCACTGTGGCACTGCTGCAAATGCGCGGGTGCGGATTCGATCAAGCCGCGAATCGCGCGAAAGGCGACGCGTTTTGCCGCCGCGCGCGCAAACAGGGCGCAGACCTCGCGCTCTTTCCCGAAATGTGGAACATCGGCTATACATTTTTCGATGCGACTCAACCGCGCGCGCGGCACGACTGGCAGGCGCGCGCGCTGCGCGCGGACGATTCATTCGTCACGCATTTTCGCGCGCTCGCACGCGAATTGAATATGGCAATCGCGCTGACGTATTTGCAAAAGTGGCGGAGCGCGCCGCGCAATGTCGTGACGCTGATTGATCGGCGCGGCGAAATATTATTTACCTACGCCAAAGTACACACGTGCGAATTTGATAAAGAAGCCGCGCTGACGCCGGGCGAAGAATTTTTCGTCGCGGATTTGGAAACAGCGCGCGGCGCGGTGAAAATCGGCGCGATGATTTGCTATGACCGCGAATTTCCCGAAAGCGCGCGCGTGTTGATGCTGAACGGCGCGGAAATTATTTTGACACCGAACGCGTGCGATTTAGAAAACAATCGGCTGAGCCAGTATCGCGCGCGGGCATTTGAGAATATGGTCGGGCTGGCGATGACGAACTATGCCGCGCCGGATCAAAATGGAAACTCGATTGCGTTCGACGGGATCGCGTTCGATCGCGCGGAACATTCGCGCGAGATGAAATTGGTTCAGGCAGATGCGCGGGATGATGTGTTCCTCGCGCGTTTTGATCTGGACGCGCTGCGCGCGTATCGCGCGCGCGAAACGTGGGGCAACGCGTATCGCCAGCCGCGCGCGTATCGCGCATTGATAAATTCGCGCGTGCGCGCGCCATTCGTGCGTGCCCGCGCGCGGTGAGCGCGCAGTTAATGATGTCCAATCCCTCGCTCATTGATATCGCAATGCGCGCGCTCAATCTGCCGCGCGATTCTTTTTCAATTACTCGGCGTCCCGCGATCGGTCATCAGACGAATCGTTTGTACGATGTGCGCGCCCAGGGCAAGCATTACATCGCGAAAGAATATTTGCAATCGGGCGAAGAGTCCGATTGCGCGCGGCGCGAATTCGACGCGTTGCATTTGCTCGCGCCGCTCGATCTCGCGCCGCAACCGATTTTTTTTGAGCCCGCGCGCGGAGCGATTGTGATTTATGAATTTCTGGAAGGAGAAATGTGGGATCGGCGCAAACCAGCGCCAAACGAATTGCGCGCGCTCGCCCGCGCGTTTCTAAAATTGCACGAATTGCCTACGACCGATTTGTGGTTGTCGCGC
>JACQEA010000473.1 GCA_016200825.1 Chloroflexota bacterium
ATTTTGTATTCGCCTGCGCGTTGTTGAGCGCGACGGCGTTTGAAGAATTGAGCAACGCGCTGACACCGCGCGCGCCGCGCGCGCGGCGCATATTTTTTTCCGCGCTCTTGCCACTCGCCGCGTTCTGGTTTGCGTACAATCGTCCGCTCGAATTTTGGATTCAAGTCTGGACGATTCTGCCATTCGTGTTGATTCTCGTCGCGCTTGTTTTGCTCGCGCTCGCGCGCGCAAAAAAAATCGCGCGCCCGGAATGGCTAACGCTCGCGGGCGGAGTCGTCTTGTTCGATTTATTTTGTTACGCCGCAATTTTTTTGGGAACGATCGACGCGATTGCGCCGCCCGATTATTTGGACGCCGCGCCGCGCGCGCTTGTCGCGTTGGAAAATAAATCCGAACGCGTCTTTACTGACACGTCGCTCGTTCCGTCCATCCCGTCGGTGCGCAATAGTCTTTATCCCAATCTCGCGCTGACGTACGGACAACCCAGCGCGCAAATTTATTCTTCGCTCGCGTTCGCGCGCTATGGCGCGTACGGGTCGCAACTAACGCCCGCGTTATTCAATTTATTGAACGCGCGCTATTTTCTCGTCCCGCTCGAACCGCGCGCGCAAAGCGACCCGCCGACTCCGCCCGAAAATCTCGCGCTCGATATTGTGAACAACGAGAATTTATTTTCGCCGACGACGATGCGCGCGCTGGAAATTTATTCGTTTGTGGATCACGCGACGGATCTGCCAGATGGATTCGTCGCGGGCGAAATCGAGTTGCGCCGCGCGGATGGAACGCTGGAAAAATTTCCTTTACGAATTGGAATTGAAACGGTGGAATGGGATTACGAGCGCGCGAACGCGGAAAATAAAATCGCGCATCAACGCGGCGAGATCGCGTATTCTTTCCCGGCATTCACGCGCGCGTTTGGGCGCGCGTTTGACGGGCACACGTATCGCGCACGCGTTGAATTTGCGCCGCGCGAAATTGTCGGCGTAAACGTTCGTTCATTCTTGCTGCCCGCGCGATTGATCGTCGAAAATATTTTTTTCACGGACGCGTTCAATCAAACTATTTCGCTTTCAACCGTGATGGGCAAAAATAATTTCAGCGTCGCGTATTGGAGCGATACAGTCGCGGTGTGGAAAAATTTGGACGCGTTGCCGCGTGTGTTCATCGCGCATGCCGCGCAAGTGTTGAACGATGACGCCGCGTTCGCGCGCCTGCGCGAGTCTGGATTTCATCCCGAACGTGTGGTAATATTGGCGGACGGGACGCCGTTGAACAATGATGATGAAAATCTTCAAGATCAAATCCGAATCACCCGCGCTGAAAATACGCGCGTCGAAATCGCGCTGACGACGGAGCGCGCGGGTTATGTGGTGCTTGCGGATGCGTGGTATCCCGGTTGGATTGCAACCGTGGATGGAATCGCGACGCCGATTTATCGCGCGGATGTTTTTTTTCGCGCGGTGCCGGTAGAACAGGGCGCGCATACCATTGTGTTTGAATATCAACCGATGTCTTTCCGCGTCGGGACACTCATCAGCGCGATTAGTTTGATCGCGGCGAGCGTACTGACGCTGGGGATGCGACGAAAAAAAATAGTTAGGGAAACGGGATGAATAACAACGGCATGTTTTTTTCAGCGGCGGATTTCGCCGTGTTTGAAAATGGATTGACGCACAATCCGGAATATGATGCGGAACGCGAACGGATCAAAGATAAATTGATTTTTTTGCACAAGGCGATCTATCCCGAATTTCGCAAACGCAAATGGGATTTGCATCCGCATTGGATGACGCAATGGCTCATTAGCGCGTCGCGCATTTCGCCCGCGACGTCGCGGATTGATTTTATGACCGTGCGCTATTCCAAACCCGAGACGACGATCAAGTTGATGAAGAAACAATTCATCGAAGACTTTGGCCATTTTTACGCCAACGCGATGATCGCCGCGCGCGTGGACAAAGATGGCTTTGCGGTGGAATTGCTGGTCAGCGAAAAAGCCTGGGTGGACGCGCAAAATTTTAAAAATCGAATCGCGTCCGGCGCAAACGAACGCGGCCATTTTCGAAATTTGCTCGCGGAACTCGGCGGCGAACATACGGTGCGCGTTTCGCAATATGTTCGGAATGAAATTGGACCCAGCGGTTATGAAGAAGTCGTGCGCGCCAAAGCGAGCCGTTTGGTGAATGTCGGAATGTTGAATGGCACGATGGAAAAATATAAACCGGGCGGACACGATTTTCGATTGGGCGTGTATTACAAACCGAACGATCCGCGCCTGACGACCGAACATATCGCGACTGAAATTTTACAACGCGTCGAACAACTCTATCCGATTTATGCGTTCTTGAGTTGGTCGCCCAAGAACGATTATCGGCACGCGAAAAATGCAGATCAAAAAACAACTCAGCG
>JACQEA010000474.1 GCA_016200825.1 Chloroflexota bacterium
AAAAAAAGAGCGACCGCCAGGATTGCTCAAACATTTTCTATCCGCGTTCATCCGCGTCCAAACTTTTTTCTAGGTTCTTCCGTGTGATTCTGTGACAAAAAATGGGCGACCACAAGGATCGCCCAAATATTTTTAATCCGCGTTTGTCCGCGTTCATCCGCGTCCAAATTTTTCTTTTCTGTGTCCTTCTGTGTGATTCTGTGGCGGAAAAAATTTGCCTTCATCCACGTCCATTTTTTTCTCTGTGTCCTCTGTGCCTATGTGGTGAAAATCAAATAAACAACGGCGCCAGCACCAACGTGATCGTCGAAAGCAATTTGATCAGCACATGCACCGACGGACCCGCCGTATCTTTGAACGGATCGCCCACCGTATCGCCGACGACCGCGGCTTTGTGCGCGTCAGATTTTTTCGCGTGCACCGCGCCTTTTTCATCGCGAAATTCGCCGGACTCGATAAATTTTTTCGCATTGTCCCACGCGCCGCCGCCGTTATTCATCACCGTCGCCAAAATAATTCCCGCGATCGTTCCCACCATCAACAGCGCGGCTTCCGCTTCCGCTTTCAACAACACGCCGACGACGATCGGCGCGCCGACCGCGAGCAAACCCGGCGCGACCATCGCGCGCAACGCGCCGCGCGCGGTAATGTCCACCGCGCGCGCGTAATCCGGTTTCTCAGTATTTTTCATAATCCCCGGGTGTTCGCGAAATTGCCGCCGCACTTCTTCGATAATTTTTTCCGCGACTTCACTCACCGCGCGAATCGCGAACGACGAGAATAAGAAAATCAACGCCGCGCCCAACATCGCGCCCACAAACACTTCGACCTTGCCGATATCGACGCGATGCGCGGCTTCGTAAATTAATTTTCCCGCCGCGGAATCCGCCGCGACTTTTTGAATCGCTTGTCGCACCGCCGCGACTTTATCCAGATACGCGCTGAATAATAAAAACGCCGCGAGCGCCGCCGAACCAATCGCGTATCCTTTCGTCAACGCTTTGGTCGTGTTGCCCGCCGCGTCGAGCGCGTCCGTGCCTTGTCGAATTTCTTCCGGCGCGCCGGACATTTCAACAATGCCGCCCGCGTTGTCCACAATCGGACCAAACGTATCCATCGCGAGAATAAACGCGGCGGGCATCAACATTCCCATCGTCGCAACGGCGGTGCCAAAAACTCCCGCGACGTACGGCGCGACATTCAACGCGCTCGCGGCTTGCGTGCCAAGAAAAAATGACGCAATCAGCGCGACGCCAACCGCGATCACCGGCGCGGCGGTGTTTTCAAATCCAACCGCGAGACCCGTGATAATATTTGGACCCGCGCCGCGCAGCGACGCGTTCGCAATGCTCCGCACCGGACGCCAACGCGCTTCGGTGTAATACATCGTAATCAAAAAGAATGCGACGCTCGTCGCGAGACCGACGAGTCCCGCGTAAAAGAAATTCGCGTTTTGCAAAAGTTGCGTTACAACAAAATACATCGCCGCGCCCGCCAACCCAATGGTCAACGCAAAGCCGCGCAACATTGGGTTCATCGGATTTTCGTTTGCGTTCAAACGAATCGCGGGCAGTGAAGTCGTTGCCCACACACCGACGATGGACGCGATCAAACCGAACGCGCGCACGACGAGCGGAAAGAAAATCCAATCGGGATTTTTCGTTACCATGAAAATTGCGACGCCCAAAATCATCGCGCCGATATTTTCCGCGACGGTAGATTCAAATAAATCCGCGCCGCGTCCCGCGCAATCGCCAACGTTATCGCCGACCAAATCCGCGATCACACCCGCGTTGCGCGGATCATCTTCTGGAATTCCTGCTTCCACTTTGCCAACCAGATCCGATCCGACATCCGCGGCTTTGGTATAAATTCCGCCGCCAAGTTGCGCGAACAACGCGACAAAACTCGCGCCAAAGCCCATCCCAACAATTAGAAACGGCGCGAATTCCGGTCGCGTCGCGCCGCCGTACGCGTTGAACATTATATAGACACCGATGAGCGAAAGACCGACAACCAAAAATCCGCTAACCGCGCCGCCGCGCAACGCGACGGCAAGCGCGGGCGCAACACCCGCGCGCGCCGCGCTCGCGACGCGCACATTCGATTTTACCGCGACGTACATTCCGATAATTCCAGAGAGCGCGCTTGCCGCCGCGCCAACTAAAAACGCGACCGCAGTTTTGATTCCCAATTCCGCGCCCACGACGCCCGTCTCCGAAAAAGTTTCAAACGCGCCAACTAGTATTCCAATCACCACGCCCGTGACAATCGCGAGAATTGCAATCGTCAAATATTGGCGTTTGATAAACGCGAGCGCGCCTTCGTAAATCGTCGCCGCGACGGCTTGCATTTCTTTCGTGCCAGTGTCACGACGCAACACATCCCACGCGAGATACGCAACAAACAACAAACCTAAAATGCCGGAGACCGGCACGATCCACAACAGACTCATGAACAGACCCTCCAAATATGATTTCGCGAGTAGGGGCGAGGCATTCGCCCTAACTGTCATTGCGAGGAGCGCTTTTTGCGACGAAGCAATCCCCAAATTGAAATACGGGGATTGCTTCGCGGAGTTTACACTGAGCAAAGCGAACGTGCTCGCAATGACACGACGAATTCGGCTTGCGCGAATGCCTCGCCCCTACAGAAAAAACAAATGCGGTCGAACATCAATGTTCGCACCGATTCAATTGTCGCGGAGTCTACCATAGGATTCCGAAATTCGCAATTTGAAATCTAAAATGATCAATACGGTATCGCCACATCGCCGATAAATTCGCGCGCGATGATAATTTTCATCACGTTCGTTCCACCTTCCGCGCCAACGACGTACGACATCAGCCCGCGAAATAACATTTCGAGCGGCGTCTCGTCGCTGTATCCCAGCGCGCCGTGATGCATCATCGCGTGTTTCGCGATCTCCAGTCCTAAATGCGGCGCGATCATTTTGCAAATCGCGACATGCGTGTTGATCTCTTGGCGCGGAATCGCATTTGCATCGCGGCTGATCTGGTCAATCATCCACGCGGTTTTGAGTAACGTATGTTTGAGCATTTCGAGTTTGGCGTAATCTTCCGCGATCTCGAACGAGATGCCTTCAAATTTCACGAGCGGTTGCCCAAATAATTCGCGGCGCGTGGAATAATCGCGCGTGATTTCGAGCGCGCGTTCCGCGCCGCCGGTACACGCCGCGCACACCAATACGCGCGCCGCGTTGAACCCTTGCATCGCAGTATAAAATCCTTTGTTCTCTTCACCCAGCCGATAATATTCGGGAATTTCGACGCCATCATAATGAATCACGCCCGTCGAGAGTCCCATCCGTCCCATCATGTGCAGGCGCGCGCTCGAAACACCGCGCGCTTGAATCGGCACATACGCGAAAGTTAGCGCGCGATGTCCATCGTCGAAATTGCCGGTGCGAAACAAAGTGCAATGCCCGCCGCCGCGTTGCGTGCCTTCCTCAACTCCGCTCACGAAATATTTTTCGCCGTTCAAAAAATATTTGCCATCGCGTTTCGCGCCATTCGTTTTGATGCGCGCCAGATCGGAACCGCCGGACGATTCGGTCGTCGCGATACCCAGAAACCATTCACCTTTCGCGACGCGCGGCAAGATTTCTTTTTTCAATTCTTCCGTTCCCGCGCGCGACACGAGATAACTCCAACCCAGATTGAGCAAATAATAAACCGGGAGCGACATCGACAGTTCCGCGCGCGCGATTTCGTGGACGGCGAGCATCGCGGTGACAATTTCTTCACCCGCAATCGCACTGCCGCCGTACTGTTCGGGAATAGTCAGCCCGAACAAACCTAATTCCGCCATACCGCGAATAATTTCGGCGGGAATCCCCGCCGCATTGCGGTCAATTTCGCGCGCGCGCGGCGCGATTTTTTTCTCGGCGAATTCGCGCACGGTCTGCCGAAATAATTCTTGTTCGTTTGATAATCGAAAATCCATCGCGTCTGCTCCTTTGCCCATTGAATCGCGTCTTGTTTTCTGTTACAATCGCGCCATGCACCTCGCGCTGATTGCATTCTTCGCACTATTTTTATCCGCGTGCGGCGATTCACTTCCTCTTTCGCCTGCAACGGACACACCGGAATCAATCGACGCGCCCGCGCTACTTCCGCAAACAACCAGCACAATACGCGCGATTGAAAACCGCACCACGCCGGCGCGTCCGCCTACTGCGCGCGCGGTGCCGACACAAACTCCAACGCGCGGACCCGGCGCGATTGTGATCGCGGCCGATTTGAATGCCGAAGAGCGGCGCATGATTCAAGATGGTTTGAATTTACTGCAAGCGTGCGCGCCAAATTTGTTTAATTACGTGCGCACATTTATCACGGAAATTCAACGCGGCAAAGATTTACGCAACG
>JACQEA010000051.1 GCA_016200825.1 Chloroflexota bacterium
CCAGACGTCATCGCGCATCTCGCCCGTTTCTGGATCGAACGGCAAATCGAAACCGTGTGGTGATTTTGGATTCGGCGAATAGCACGCCGCCATCGCGATAGTATTCAAGGTTGCGGAAAAATCTTTATCTTTTGGATGAATCGTCGGAAACGTGTCCCAATATTTATCCAGCCCACCGAATTTTTTAATGCCGCGCAAATAGCCAATGAAATCGGGTTTGTAACACAATTCAAAATACATATCGCCGCTATGACATGCCATCAATCCAAAAACTTCTGGATGACGCATCGCAAGAATCACACTGCCATATCCGCCCGAACTTTTTCCCGTCACCGCGCGATGATCGCGATCTGCCATCGTTCTATATTTCTTATCAATGAACGGCACCAATTCTTTCACGACATGATCTTCATAATTTCCCGTCGCGCTCGAATTGATGTACTGACTCCCGCCGATACGCGTAAAACAATCTGGCATCACGAGAATCATTGGACGCACCGCGCCGCTCGCGATCAAGCGATCCATTCGTTGCGCGATGTTTTCATCCCACGCGGAATCGTTCAAGAGCATCGTGCCGCGTCCCGTGAATCCTGTTAGAACAAAAAGGACTGGATAACGCGCGGTGCTTGAATCGTAATTCGGCGGCAAATAAATCGCGACGCGGCGCGTGGTGGGATCGCCCAGCGAGTTCCCGCGCAACACATTGCCCTCAATTGTTTCAATGATTACCGAGCCTTGCGACATTGTGCGCTCCTAAAGTAAAGTGAGCGCATCATAATCTTTTTTAAGAGGAGATGCAAGCGAGGGAGCGAACGCGGAGAAAACCAAGTCCATTAGACTTGAAGAATATTTATCCACGAAAAACACGAATGGGCACGAAAAAATAAGAAAACATTTGGTGTTTTTCCGTGTGTTTCGTGGATGCGTTTTCTTATTTCAGAATTTCCTTTTCCCGCGTTTCAAAATATTCGCGCAACTTGAGCGCCGATTTTTCCCACGAAAATTTTTGCGCCTGCGCGAATCCGCGCGCGCGCAAATCGCCGCGCAATTTTTCGTCCGCGAGCGCGCGTTGCATCGCGCCCGCGAGCGCGTTCACATCGCGCGGGTCAAAGTAGAGCGCGGCGTCGCCGCCTGCTTCGGGGAGCGAAGAAGAGTTGGAAGAAATCACGGGCGCGCCGCTTTGCATCGCTTCAAGAATTGGAAGTCCAAACCCTTCATAGAGTGACGGATAAACAAAGAGCGTTGCCATTGCATACAGCGCGGGCAAATCTTCATCCGCGATAAAATCCATCACCCGAACGCGCTCGCGCAAGTGCAAACGCGCAATCGTTTGGAAAATTTCGTCATACATCCAACCCTTGCCGCCGACAATTAGCAATTGGTAATTGGTCATTGGCATTTTTGCAAATGCTTGGATGAGACGCGAATAATTTTTGCGCGGTTGGAGTGTGCCAACCGAAAGAATATACGGCGGATTCAAATCGTACTTGGCGCGCACACGCGCGCGTTCCGCGTCCGAAATGTCCGCGCGGAAACGCGCATCGGCGGCGGGATAGAGCACGCGAATCTTTTGCGCGGGACTACCGTACACATCAACTAAATCGCGTTGCGTGCTTGCCGCGTCCGCGAGAATCAAATCTGCACGCTTCAGCGCGCGCGGAACGGCACGATTTAGATAATTGAGCAACGGCGCGGGAAAATATTCGGGGACGCGCACGTACGATAAATCGTGCGCGGTGACCAGCGCGCGGCGCGCGCGCGTCGGCGGCAAAAGAAAATCGGGCGAATAAAAAACGTCCACCGTGCCGATGAACGCTTCGACGAACAACGGCACACGCGCGCGCTGCCACAACGCGGCGAGATAACGTTCGGTGATGGGCGCGCGGCGAATCGAAAAATTGCGCGGAAAAGCGAAGGAAAGTAATTCGGGACGCGCATCGCGCGGCACAAACAAAACGTACGCGTTCTCCGCGTCTACGCGCGACAACGCGCGGACCAGTTCCCGCGCGTAGCGTCCAATCCCCGCGCGTTCGCGCGCGGCCGAAGTGAAATCAATTCCAATGTGTAGTCGCATAGTCGGATAGTTCGAATAGTCTGATAGTCCTTTAGTCTAATAGTGTGCTTGTCGTACTAACTCTTGACTACAGGACTGCAAGACTACTAGACTACAAGACCACAAGACTACCAGACTCACTAAATATCGCGATAAGTGTACAACCGATTCGCGCCGAAATTCCAAAACAACA
>JACQEA010000484.1 GCA_016200825.1 Chloroflexota bacterium
CGCGAAGGCAAGCAATTGTCCGCGCAGATCTAATGCGGCGGAAATATTCAAGCCGGAAGTGCCGGTGAAAATCAGAAAGAGAACGCCGCCCAGCGCAAGGAGCAAACCTAATAATTTGACGCGGGTCAGATTTTCTTGTTGAAGCCAATAGCGTCCAAGGAGCGCGGTGAACAGAGGAATGAGCGCGATAAAAATTGTCAGCACCGCGCTGGAGATAAATTGCAGAGCGAGTGTGAAAAAAATCAGCGGAATACCGGCATTGGTGATTCCCACGATCGCAATGTCAATCCAAATTTTTCGACTCGTCGGGAGCGCGCGTTTCAGAATGAGGAGCGTGATCGCAAAGGCAAATGCCGCGACGCTCAAACGCGCGAAAACGAAAAAGAGCGGAGGCATTTCGGCAATGCCGAGTCGGTTGATGACCACCGAACTGCCCAGAAAAATTCCGGCGATTAGGATCAGAGCGACTTGAATCATATTTGTCCTTTGCGCGTTTGTTCGGCGAGTTGTAATCCTGCGCGCACAATTTTCGGATACGTTCCGCACCGACAAAGATTTCCCGACACCGCGCGTTTGATTTTTTCGGCGTCAATATTTTTTTCGCGCGCGAACAACGCGGCGAGCGACATAATTTGCCCTGCTGTGCAATAGCCGCATTGCACCGCGTCTTCGGCGATGAACGCGTCTTGCAGCGGATGCAATTTTCCAGCGCGCGATAATCCTTCGATTGTCGTCACCGCGCGGTGCGCGCAATCCAGCGCGAGGGTGAGACAAGAGTACACTGGGATGCCATCGAGCCAAACCGTGCACGCGCCGCAATTCCCCATCCCGCACGCGATTTTTGTGCCGGTGAGTCCGAGGTCATCGCGCAAAATTTCCGCGAGCGATTGCGCGGGAGTTACGGTGAGTGGATAAGCTTGATCGTTGATGCGGAGAATTATTTCAATTTGTCCGGGACCCTGAATAAGAGTGGGCATCCTTGCTCCGTCGTTAAAGTTGAGAACAGTCGCGATTATAACACACTCGCCACGCGCGCTTGAATCTCTCGTCCCATTTACGCCCGCGTGATTTTCAAGTATAATGACGCAGATGAGTTCTCCGCCGATGCCTGTGGTTCTGCTCGCGGAACCAGATGAAAATTTTCGCGACGCCGCGCAACGCGCGTTAGAAAATAAAGGCTATACCGTCGTAACCGTCGCGGATGGCGAAGCCGCGCTCGCGCGGTTGCGCGATGATTCGTTCGCGATTGTGGTCGCGGCAGTCGCAATGCCGCAGCGCGATGGCTTGGAATTATTGCGCGCGATCAAAGAATCGCATCCCGCTACCGAAGTGATTCTGCTTTCAAATTCTGATACGATTGGCTCTGCCGCGATTGGTTTGAACGACGGCGCGTTTACGTATCTGATCAAACCGCTGGATGATCTGCGATTGCTTACCCACAACGTCGGACTCGCGGCGCATTTTCAACATCTGCTTCAACGCACTCCCGCCGCGCGCGAACCGCTAGTTCAATCCACCGCGATTGAAATGATTGATCATTTGTTGGCGCGCGCCACCGATAACAAATTGCTCGAAGCGGCCGCACCGCGCGCGCGTGAAACCCGCGCGACTTCGCTCGATGCAACCATCGCCCAAGTCTTGCGCCAGATGTTGCAATTTTCGCGCGGGCAGAAATCGCTTGCCAAGGCATTTGAATTATTGATGCAAGCCAGCGCGAATTTATTCGATGCGCCGCACGCGGCGGTGTTGCTTTCTACGCCAGCCAGTGGCTTGCAATTGTACGACGCGCTGGGGTACGCGGACAAACAAGCCGCCGGACGAAATCTCGTGCAAACTGTCGGCGAAGATTTTTCGTGGCGCGTCGCCAAAGAATCCAAAACGATTGTGGATTCTGATCGCTCTACTTTATTTCTTGGCACACCGCTCGTCGCCAAAGATCAAACGCTCGGTGTGCTGATTGTTTATCCGCTCAAGTCGCGGACACCGGATCCGAAACGAATCGAATGGGTGGAAGCGCTCGCGGCGCAATGCGCGCTCGGCGTCGAGCTCGCGCAATTGCAAGAAGAAAAAGAAAAACTTTCACCCAACGATAGCGTTAGCACCGCGCTCAAGCGGACCATTTTTCTCGATCTAGCTGACCGCGAATTTCGGCGTTGTTGGCGATTCGATCAGCCGGTCTCGACGATGATCGTAGACTTGGATGGGATGCACGATCTTAATTTGCAACGCGGGCGCGAGTTTGGCGACGAAGTTTTTCGCCAAGTCGCGGGCGCATGTCGTCGCACCGTGCGTCAGATTGATTTGGTGGGTCGGTACGATGGCGATTCATTCGCGATTTTGCTCGTGATGACGGGGCGCGAAGGCGCGCGCGGTGCGGCGGAGCGTTTGAACGCGGAAATCAATTCATTGCGTTTGTTGGACGCTCAAGACCCCGTGCGCGTTTCGGCGACGATTGGCGTCAGCACCTACCCGCGCGAAGGTTGCACATCTATTTTTGATTTGCTCCAAGCCGCGGATCACGCGCAAAAAGCCGCGCGGCGCGGCGGCACGAATCAAATTATCACCACGTGA
>JACQEA010000485.1 GCA_016200825.1 Chloroflexota bacterium
GCGGCAAAACCAACAACCATAAAGGGCTTGCCGCTTTTTGCTTTTTGCTTTTCGCTTTTTACATCCGCTAAAATATCTGGATTGCGCACCAACTCAACTGTCAATGTTTCCGCTTTTCCCTTTTTGATTTTTTGTTCGGCTGGTTGCGCGGGACGAAAATCCGCGACTGCCGCCGCCATCAACAGCGCGTCCGCATCCGCGATTTCTTTTATGACTGCCTCTCGCATTTCACGCGCGCTCGGCGCGCTCACGCACTCCATTCCGCGCGGAACGCGCAACGATGTCGTTCCGGTAATCAATGTCACGCGCGCGCCGCGATCGCGCGCGGCTTGCGCGAGTGCGAATCCCATTTTCCCCGACGAATGATTTGTAATCACGCGCACCGGATCAATCGCCTCCATCGTTCCGCCCGCGGTCACAATAATTTTTTTGCGCGCGAGATCGCCCTCACGCCCGAGCGTTGCGCGCAGCACATCAATTATTTCTTCTGGCTCTGCCATTCTGCCTTTGCCCCGCGCGCCGGAAGCCAGATGACCGACATTCGGTTCGATCAACTGCGCGCCGCGCGCCATCAGCGTTTTCAAATTTATTTGCGTCGCGGGATGTTCCCACATTCCCGTTTCCATCGCGGGCGCGATCAAAAGCGGCGCGCGCGTATCGAGCGCGGTCGCGCTCACCGCGTCGTCCGCGAATCCGTGCGCGAGTTTCGCGAGCATGTTCGCGGTCGCCGGCGCGATCACAAACACGTCCGCGCGTTTTGCCAACGCGACGTGACCGATTTCCGCGTTCGGCAATAATTCCATTTGATTGGTGACGACGTGCCGATGCGTGATCGCTTCAAATGTTAATTTGCCGGTAAACTGTTGCGCTTCGCGCGTCATCACCACGTCAACGTTCGCGCCATTTTGCGCGAGTTGACTCGCGAGATACGCGGCTTTGAACGCGGCGATACTGCCGGTCACGCCGAGCAAAATATTTTTGTTGCGCAAAACGCGAATCATGTATTCAACTCGTAGATCGCGCGCAATCCGTCCAGCATTAAATTCTCATCTACCGTTTCAATTACGCGCGATTGCGGCGCGATCAAATCCGCGCGTCCGCCCGTCGCGATCACGCGCGCGCGCGGTTCCTTCATTTCGTCGCGCATCCGCGCGCTTAATCCATCCACCATCGCCAGATACCCAAACAAAATTCCGGATTGAATGGCATTCACCGTGTTCGTTGCAATCGCGCGCGGCGGCAACGCGAGATCGACGCGTGGCAATTGCGCGGTCGCGCGCGCGAGCGCGTCCGCGGCGAGATTAAGCCCGGGCGCAATCGCGCCGCCCAAAAATTCTCCCGCGCGATTGACCGCGTTGAAGGTCGTCGCGGTGCCGAAATCAATCACGATGATCGGCGCGCCATATTTTTTTTTCGCGCCGACCGCTTCAACCAAACGATCCGCGCCCAACGCGCGCGGATCATCGTACCGGATCGGCATTTCCGTTTTCAACCCATTGCCTACGATCAGCGGCTCGATTTGAAAATGTTTGCGGCATAATTCTTGAAACGTCGCGCGCAGCGGCGGCACAACCGAAACGAGAATTGCGCCGTGAAATGCGCGGGCAGAGGCAAGCCCTGCCCCTACCGCAAAAAAATCGTCCAACAGAATCGCGTACTCGTCCGCGCTGGTTTGCGGGTCGGTGTGCGCGCGCCACCGCGCGATCAGCGCGTCGTTTTCAAACACGCCAATCGCGATGGACGAATTGCCAATCGCAATCGCAAGCAATCGCGGCATTACTTGCCTGCGCTGAGCGATTCCCATCCCCAAAAAATTGGATCGGCGAACGCGTCCGAAATAATTTTGCGCGGGTTCGTTCCGTCCGCGTTCATCGCAAAGATCGCCCAACCAATTCCGCCTTGATCACTGCGCCAAAAAATTGTCCCACCATCGCGCGACCAAACGGGTTGCGCGTCATTGCCTTTGCCATTCGTCAACTGTTTTTTATTTGAGCCATCCACATTCACGACAAAAACTTGAACGCGGCCATTCACGTTATCTTGAAAAACAATTTTATCGCCTTTGGGCGATAGGCGCGGACTGCCGCCGTTATCGCGCGTGATAAAACGCGCGCCGCCGCCGCTGAGCGCGAGCATTTGAATTCCGCACGTGTCCGCGACGCAACCCGAAAAAATAATTTGTTTGCCGTCCGCGGAAAACGCGGTGCTGCTCCCTGAAATATTCAACGGAATCGTCGTGCTGTCCGAAACTTGCACAAGGAAAAGTGGCCCGCCGGGTTGCAAAGGTTTAGGCGAATCCGCGAGCACAACAAATTTAGAATCGGGTGACAACGCGAGACAACATACACCCGCGCCGGAAACTCCCGGTACCGGATAAATTTTGACCGGATTTCCGCCGTTTGAATCCGCGACGTACGCGCCTTCATTGCGTCCACTCCCCGCGACTGAAAAGAACGCGACGCGCGCGCCATCAAGCGAAAGCGTTCCGAAGGTCGCGCCCGTGAGAATTTGATGCGCGTTCGTGCCATCCACA
>JACQEA010000482.1 GCA_016200825.1 Chloroflexota bacterium
ATTTTTTACGGCAACCTATCGTACGGCGTGCAAGCCGCCGCCGACGCGTACTTTGACAAAGACGCGTCCGACCTCACGCTCGGCGAAGCCGCGCTGTTAGCCGGATTGCCGCAAGCGCCCGCGCTGTACGATCCGTGTGTGGACGCGGACGCCGCGCTCGCGCGCGCACACATCGTATTGAATTTGATGGTGGACGCAAAATATATTTCGCGCGATCAATCCGCGAGCGCGGCAGCGGAAATATTTCAGAAAATTCATGCGGACGAATTTTCGCAACGCTGTCACAACGCGGTGAGTATTCAAGCGCCGCATTTCGTCACGTACGTGCGCCAAGTTTTGGAAGATCAGTACGGCGCGGATGTGGTCGCCAAAGGCGGCTTGCAAGTGACGACGACACTCGATTTGAAAATCAATCAGCTCGCCGAAGATGAAGCGCGCAAACAAATCGCGCTGTTGGCGAATCAGCGCGTTTCGAATGCGGCGGTCGTTGTTCTCGATCCGCGTACGGGTGAAATTCTCGCGCTCGTGGGCAGTGTCGATTTTTTTGATAAAAAAATTGATGGACAAGTCAACGTCGCGATCCGATTGCGTCAACCGGGTTCGTCCATCAAGCCGATCAATTATGTCGCCGCGTTTGAAAAGGGCTGGAGTCCCGCGACCGTTCTCACCGACGTCACAACAAAATTTCCGATTGCCGGTCAAGCCGATTACATTCCACACAATTACGATCAACGCGAGCATGGACTCGTGCCGATTCGCGTCGCGCTCGCGTCGTCGTTCAATATTCCCGCGGTGAAAACTTTGCAATTCGTCACCGTGCCGACGATGATCGAGACCGCGAAAAAATTTGGCATGACTACTTTGCGCGATCCAAAGAACTACGGACTCGCGCTCACGCTTGGCGGCGGTGACGTGAAATTGTTAGAGTTGACGAGCGCGTACGGAGTTTTCGCGAACAATGGCGCGCGCATGCCCGTGACTCCATTTTCTAAAATCACCGATGCGTCGGGCAAAATACTATTCGATCTCAAAACGAATTCGCCGCGCGCGGCGCAAATTGTTGACGCGCGTTACGCGTATCAGATCACGCGCATTTTATCCGATGTGTCCGCGCGCGCGCCGGCGTTTGGCAGCGCGGGCGCGTTGCGTTTATCGCGCGCGAGCGCGGTGAAAACCGGCACGACGGACGATTTTCGCGATAATTGGACGATTGGCTATACGCCGAATTTGGTTGTGGGTGTGTGGGTTGGGAATTCCAACAATTCTGAAATGGAACACATCAGCGGCATCACGGGCGCGGGACCGATTTGGCATAACGTGATGGAGCGCGTGCTGACGGAAATCCCGGTGATGGATTTCAAACGCCCCGATAAATTGGTGGATGTAGAAATTTGCAATGAATCCGGTCTGTTGCCAACTGAATATTGTCCGGCGGATCATCGGCGCGTGGAAATTTTTCTCGCGGAACGCGCGCCCAAAGAAAAAGATAACGTGTGGCAGAAATTAAAAATAGATTCGACGAATGGATTGTTGGGCAACGCGGGTTGTCCACCTGATTCCGTCGAAGAAAAAATTTTCGCGGTCTATCCTCCCGACGCGCGGCAATGGGCGAGCGATCACAACGTTCCGCAACCGCCGACCGAGGTGAGTCCCAATTGTCCCGACCCGGCCCTCACGAAAAATAAACCGTTCCTTGATATGACATCGCCGCGCGATGGCGCGACCGTGCGCGGCAATGTAGATATTCGCGGCACAGTCCGCCTACCGGATTTTGATCGGTATACCATTCAAATCGGTCCCGGCAACGATCCCCAAGATTTTATTTTGCTCAAGACCGGCAACGCGCCCGTGGAAAATAATATTTTGGCATCGTGGGACACGCGCCGCAATGCCGATGGCGCGTACACCATTCGCCTCGCGATGTACGATCGCGCGGGAACATCCTTTGCCGGGCGCGTGCATATCGTCGTCGCGAATATTCCAACGGCAACTGCGCGCCCATCGCTCACACCCACGCGCACGTTTACGCCCGCGCCAACATCAACCGCGACTGCCTCGCGCACCGCGACTCCTAAACCAACTTTTACTCCTCTGCCATCTTCCGCGACCACAACGATGACTGCGACAATTTCAACTTTAACCGCGACGACAACTGCGACCGCGCCGATTTCTACTTCAACCGCGACGCGCACCAATACCGTTGTGTCAACTGCAACGATTTCATTTCCAACTATTACACTTATTCCTCCAACTTTTTCACCAACGCAAACTCCAACGACAACGTTGATTCCTACCGCGACTCAAACATTATCTTCAACACCAACGCGCACGCCCGCGCCATAAAAAATAAAGACCCGAAGAATTTTTCTTCGAGTTAGGATACGTCATTGCGAGGAGTGAAATTTGCGACGAAGCAATCTCCTAATTGGAATTCGGGGATTGCTTCGCTCACTTGCTCTAGCGGGAACGCAAGTGCTAGGGTCGCTCGCAATGACATGGTGGCAACTTGAGTTATTTACTTTTTGTCGGCTTGGGTTCCTTGGTTGGATCCGGCGAATTGGTTGGATTCGGTACTTTGGTTGGATTTGGAACGTGAGTTGGCACCGGCTCTTTGGTTGCTTTGGGTTCTTTGGTTGCTGGAGTAACAGCCGTTGGAATCGCGGTACTCACCGGCACGACAGTTGCCACCGGAGTATTCACAATTTCCGTTTTCGTCGCTTGCGGCGTCGCGATTATTTCCGTTGCGGTTGGCGTCGCTTGCGCGACGGCAGTTGAGATCGCGGTAGGAATTGTCGTCGCAGTATTTACAACGCTTACCGTCGGCGTCGTAACAAAAACTTGCGGGGCGCTGGTTGGCACGGAAGTCGCATCGCTCTCGGATTTGTTTTCTTTCGCGGGCGTGCTCGTGGCGAGAACCGGCGCGTTCGGAGCTTGCACGATTATATTCGGACGTTCGCGCGGCGCTTTATCTTTTTCCTGATCTTTGAGCGCGTCCTGTACGATCTGTGCGCTCACCGGCTTGAACGCGATGAAAACCGACGCGTCAACCGCGTAATCCGCGCGCAAACGCGACGCGAGATTCGACCGCACGACGACGCGCGCGCTATCGGCGAACGCGGCTTCCACCGCGCCGAACACGCCGAATAATCCGCCGAGCACGGTCAGCGCCAACAGCGTGATCCAAGTTTGCGTTCCCGTTCTCATGCGATTTCTCTTTCCATCACGTCCGCGAAATCAATTGCGACGTCGGCTTCATCTTCGTCCAACACGGCATACACGCGCACGCGCGATTCTTTGCCCTTGACGCGATGCAATCCCAAATCTTTGGTTCGCACCGACAGATCGCCCATCTGCTTGATCGTAGATTCAGAAATCAAAACATTGAATTCCGGATATTCTTTGTTGAGTCCTTGAATGCGCGACGTGAGATTCACCGCGTCGCCGATGACGGTGTACTCAAAGCGACCCAACGATCCAATCTGTCCCGCGATCACGGGACCGGTATTGATGCCAATGCCAATCCGAATCGGATCGAAACCGCGCGCGCGCCGCCGCGCATTAAACCCGCTCAAGCGTTTTTTCATCGCGACCGCGCATTCCACCGCGCGCCGCGCGTGATCCGGCTGTTCCACCGGCGCACCGAAAACGATTAGCGTCGAATCACCGCCAAACTTGTTCACCAACCCCTCATGCTGTTGCACCACGTCGAGCATTTCGGTAAAAAATTCGTTGAGGAATTGAACGATTTGCGCCGGGTTGTACCGTTCCGCCAGCGAGGTAAAATCACGAATGTCCGTAAAAATCATCGTGACCTCGCGCAACTCACCGCCTAATTGCACGCCGCCCTGCGAAAAATTTTCCATCATTGATTCGCGGACTTGTTTACTGACGACGCGCCCAAAAATATCTTTGATAAACTCGCGCTCTTTCAACCCTTCGGTCATGCGATTGAACGCGCGCCCGAGCAATCCAATTTCGTCTTTGCTTTTCACATCCACGCGCGCTTCCAAATCGCCTTCCGCCACGCGTTGACTTGCCTGCACCAAATTAAAGACCGGCTGAACAATTCCGCGCGCCACCAAGACGCCGATACCGGCAATCGCGATAATGCCGGTGCCAAAAACAAAAATCATATTGTTGCGAATTTCGCCGCCGGATGCGGTGACAAACTCTTCGCGCGAAGCCGCGACGGAGAAAAGACCAATCGGTTCGCCGTCGCGGACTTCAAACAATCCAAACGCTTCGGTAAAATCGAGCGAGCCAAAACCCGCGAGCGTGGGGCGAAAATAAATTTGATTGGCGGGCAATTTCAAAATGCGATTGTATTCTGGCGCGTCTAGTTTCGCGCGTTCAACTTCGCGCGTCGCCAACGTCGTCGCCACGAGATCGCCGCTCGGCGCGTAGATCGTGATGTTGGCGAGAGATTCTTTGTCCAATCGTTGCGCCACTTGATCGAGCAAAGAACCAACCATTATCACGCCGATAACTTTGTCGTTGATCTTGATCGGACCCGCAACGTAAAACGAATAACCCCACGGCGCGGAGACCATATCGGCGAACTTGTCATTGCCTTGCGTCACTTGGTTGGTCGCGACTTTGGTGTACAGCGACCAATCGGAATACCGCGCGCCGGGCGCGAATAAATAATCGTCTGCGCGCGCGGAATCCGCGCGGCGATGCATTACAAACAGCGCATCGCCGTCCAAGTCCACCACTTCTAACAATTCCGCGCGCATGTTAATCACCAGCGGCTGCGCGATATTTTTGATCGCGAGCGCGTCCCGATTCAAAACGGCTTGCGGAAATCCTTCAGTGAAATTAATTGTGCGTAAGACGCTCAATTGTTCGCGTTCAATTTTGACGAGCGTATCCGCCGCGAGTTGTCCGGAATCCACGAGCCGCCGCGTAAAACGCTCTTCCAAATCGCGCGCCAACACCTGCGTCGCCGTAAACGTCACCACAATCGCGAGAATGATCGCGAGAATGAGATACGGCAACGTGATCTTGACGCGCAATTGCGAAAAAAGAAATTCGCGCACACTCAAGCTCTGCCTAGTTTTCGGGCTCGGTGAATTGTTCATAGCCGGTCAAAGCGTTTAGCGCAAAGAAACCATCCCATTCTTTGCGTCGGGGAGAGCATACCACGCGACGCGCATATGGCAAATGGTACTTTGGTTATTTTTAGATTACACTTTGCTAACAAATTAGGGCGTGTATGCAAAACGGTTTATTGCCGCCATCATTTCAAACCGCGCGGGCCTTTTTGCATTTGGACGTGACAATACTCGCATTGCGGAAAGATCGCATCGCGAAATTGAAAACCGTTGCGCTCGTCCCCTTGCCGATGCGTCACGTGACAATCGGTACAACGCAGAAACGGCGCGTCAGGGTCAAGCATTTTATTGTGCATGTGATTTTCAAAACCGGTTTTGTGGACAAAATCTTCGTGACATTTGATGCACGCCTCATTCTGCACCGGAATCACGATCACCGCCGGTTGGCGCGCCAAGCCGGTGTAATGTTTAAACGCATCCAACGCGGAGATGGTAATCACCTGCGCGCGTCCGAGCAGTCCCTCGCCGCCATGACAATCAATACATCTGGTCGAAGCTTTTTGAATGCGATGATGGAACGCGGCAAGATCAATACCGCGTCCTTGCGCGAGCGCGTTCTGAAATCGCGCGAGGTATTCCGATTCCGGCTGCGTGTGACACGACGCGCAAAATTGATCATCTTGCTCTTGATTCGAAACAAAAGCCACGCCGCCGATCAACGCGAGCGCGGCGATACCGCCGAGGAAAAAAATTATTTTGAAACGACGCGGATTCATTCTTGCGAGTATCCTCTATTTGCAAAGAGCAGATAGCAAATGGCAGATAGCAACAGTCAACTGCTATCTGCCATCGGCAATCAGCAATCCGCTAATTTCACGCGCGGAAATCCAAAAGGATCGAATGCATTTCGTCTGTGCCGTTCGGATAGGTGCCGTCCAGCAAACGAATTTTTTGCGGCTTGGTTTGCACGCGCCCCGATTTTTCCGTGACGCGCGCGTACAGGGTGTGCCGGCCCGGCGCAAGCGCGGGACCGCTCCATTTCCAAATCGTCCAGACGTACGGCGACGGTCCGCGCGTCAAATCCGCTTCGAGCCATTTGTCCGTATCGTCCGCGCTGATTTCAATTTTCGCGATGCCGGCTTCACTCGAATATGCGACGCCGGATAATGTAAAGGTCGCGCCCGACACCACATCAAAATCTTTCGGCGCATCAATGCGCGCGTTGGGATTGACGAACGCGTCGTTCGTCCAACCTTGCTTTTCCCAATAACCGAGAAACGGTTTGTCTACGACGGTGATCGTGTGCAACCATTTCGGTTGTTTCATTCCATATCGTCCGGGCCACAGACAACGCAGCGGCGCGCCGTGATCGCGCGGAATCGCGGTGCCGTTCATTTCGTACGCCAAGAGCGAGTTGTCCATCAAACCTAATTCGATTGGAATGCCGGTGTAAAATCCGTCCAACGATTCGAGTTTGAGATAGATGCCGGCGTTTTTCACTTGCGCGCGCGCGAGCAAATCTTTAAGCCGCACCCCTTTCCACATTGCGTTCGAAATTAATTCGCCGCCGACCGGATTGGAAATACATTCCAGCGTGCGCATTTCGGTGACGGCAGGTAACGTTTTCAATTGATCGAATGTGAATTCGAGTGGATTGTCCACCAAACCGCCGATGCGTAATTTCCAATCCACGGGCACAGCGGGCGGCGCGCCGCGCGAATACCAAACGGTATAAAAATCTTCGTTCGATGTAATTGGAATTCCATTTACTAAATTTAGCGCAGGATTCGCGGGCGCGCCCTGCGCCGCGATTTGTTTAGTCGGCTCGGCGGCGTTGACGCCACTCAGCGCATCAGCCGCGCGTTGACACGCGGCGAGAAATGACGCCAAACTCCAGCCGGTAACGCTAACACCCAATCCCTTCAAGAATTGACGCCGTGAGTATCGCCCTAGATATGACATGTCCCCTCCTCTTTTCCATTTCATTGCCAATGCACGAAATTCATCTTATAATGTCAACATCAATCTCGAGGTAACTATGATTCATCCAATTCTTAAAACATTAGATAACTATGGCTTGAACGACCGGAATACTTTGAGGGAAAGAATTCGCAAGATTGAACCAGCGGATTGGCTGCAAATTCTAAATTATTTGGAAAATGAATATAAGAACGCCCAATCATCAAGCGAAAGCCACACAGAACGACTTCAACCGCTTCATTTCAGTTTTCCATCCCTACCTACGCAGCTGTTGCCCCGCATTCTACCTCACGTACTCGTCTCTGAGAAAACTTTTCTGGACGACCCTCTTTATGACTGTCTAACTGCCTTTGCCGAGGGTTCCGAAGCAGCAACAGAATCGTTCTCGTCCTTGCCAAAAATTATTTTTGAGCCTGCCATCCGATCCTTTCTCCCCCAAATTGAGCAGACGATTGATTTTTTCTTGCGTTCCCGCGATTTGATCAGTACTGGGCGGCTCATTCCTTTCAAAGACTTGAGATTATTGCCTCCATTAATAATTTTTAATCCGATTCATCGAGTCCTTTTGTCAAACAAGTCGCTCCAATCGCACTTCGGGTTGACGACTATAATTCTAGAAGCAATGTCAGCTACCGCCAATCGTGGTGCCATAGTCAACAAGGGTGTTCGTCCATCCTTTGATCCGAAAGTATTCCTCAAGAAACCAAGAATGCTGGTTCCGCTAGTTCAAATCTGGTCGCGAGTAGCTCCGTATTTGATTCGCGCTCAATTTTCCAGAGGCGATGCGCGACGCAAACATGCAGCCGATGGGTTATCCCAAATTGCAAGCGAATGGGCAAACGCCTTACAAGAAATCGCTCTGTTTAACACACAGGTGGTCGGATTTTTCTACTGGTTGGTTTCAAATGATTTTCGCGGCACCAGTACTGATCTGCTATCTAGTGAACGGGCTTTGATCTATCGCTTGATGGTTGGAGCAATTTCAGATGCGAACGCTCTGATTCCACCAGAATCAAGATTGGTCTTGCCGGCAGATATCGGAATTCTTGGAATTGATGTGCCTCTCCTCGATAATGTACCGCCAGAATATATTCTGGATCTAGCGGCAAAGGAAGGAGACGCCTATGAAAATTTTAGAGGCGCGCTCAACGAAAAACTTTTGAGCATCACCGCCGAAATAGGAACGACCGAAAGAGAAATTCAAATCCAAAGAATCCGAGAGTCGCTGACAAAAAACGTATCCGATATTTCACTTGCCTACCAAAACCTGCAACGCGATTTCTCTCGCCGGACCAAACTCAATCTTGCTATCACAACATCCTCGATCTTCGTCGCGGGATTATCCGCGTTGAGCCGGAATTTGGACGCCATCGCGATTGCTGGTGGGGTTGCTGCAGGTGCAGGATTGACCCAAGGGATAAAAGAATTCGCAAAAGACTGGCTTGACCATCAACGTGAACTTGAAAAACTAAAGACCAGTGACAATTACTTCATCTGGAAAGCTGTCGGTCGTAACAAAAGTTGATTCAATCATAAAAACTATATCCCTTTGGGCTTATCAAGGAATTACCAACTTGTTACGAAAATGTGAACAGGGAGCATTCCTGTTTTCTTTCGATTCGCGAGGCGCCAAAGATTTAAGATTCACCTCCCCCAATCGGCTCGAATACTTCTAACACGTCGCCCGCCTTGAGAACGGTCGTGTCATCTACCACATTATCATTCACCGCGCTCAACCAAACTTGCGGATCCGGTACGCCCAACTGATCTAACAGCGCGCGAATCGTCATCCCGTTAGTAATTTCTACGGATGCGTTTTCTTTTTGGTTCGGCGCATAGCGTTTGATATTGCCATACAGTTTCAAAGTGATTTGCATTTGTTTTTTTGCTTTTTCACTTTTGCCTTTTAACTTTTGCCTTTCAGCTTTGCCCGCTCATCTTCCGCTTTGAG
>JACQEA010000007.1 GCA_016200825.1 Chloroflexota bacterium
CGATTCGCGCGCGCGCGTGCTGATCGTTCACAACGCGCTTCTGCCCGCGCTCGTATCCATTCGCAAAGAGTTGGAGTACGTGAAACACATCATCGTGATCGGCGGCGGTGGCGACGCGCGCGATTTGGATTTTAAGCAGTGGATCAGCGCGGAATCGGCGGACGGCGCGCCCGCGCCAACGCATCGCGATGATTTTTGTCAGCTGAATTATTCTTCCGGTTCCACCGGCGAACCCAAAGGAATTTTGCACGCGCACAAAGATCTGCCCATCGCCGCGCAATTGTGGGGCGTGAATGTGCTGGGCTTGCGCGAAGCGGATCGCACGAGCGGCGCGCCAAAATTATTTTTTACTTTTGGACACGGCGGCAATTTGATTTTTCCGTTTTTCGTCGGTGCCAGCATTTGTTTGCTCGCGAGTCCGCCGCGCATCGCGAAAAATGTTTTTGAGTTGATCCAAAAATTCAAACCGACGATTCACTACAACGCGCCCACCGGGTTCGCCGCGCTGATGGCGGATCCCGATTTCAAAAAATACGATTTGTCGTCTCTGCGTTTGTGCGTTTCCGCGGGCGAGTCACTGCCCGCGCCGATTTGGCAAAATTGGAAAGAAAAAACCGGGCTCGATATTATTGACGGCATCGGCTCGACCGAAAACTATCACATCTTTTTGTCGAATCGGCCTAACGATATTCGTCCGGGTTCAAGCGGTAAACCGTTTGCGGGGTACGAGCTAAAGATCGCGGATGAAAATGGAAACGCGATCAAGCAAGGCGAGGTGGGAAATTTATTGGTAAAGGGCGAGAGCGCGGCAACGTTTTATCTACATCAGTACGGCAAAACGCAAAAAACTTTTCTCGGCGAATGGCTTTTCACGGGCGACAAATATTACGTGGACGACGACGGATATTATTGGCACGCGGGGCGCAGTGATGATATGCTAAAGGTCGGCGGCATTTGGGTTTCGCCGGTCGAAGTGGAAAGCGCGCTGTTGAGTCACGCCGCGGTTTTGGAATGCGCGGTCGTCGGTCAAGCCGATGATTCGAAATTAGTGAAACCCAAAGCGTACGTCGTGTTGAAGGAAGGATTCAAAGGCGACGACGCGCTGACGCAACAACTCGTCGCGCATTGCAAAGAAAAAATGGCGGAATACAAACGCCCGCGCTGGATCGAGTACGTCAATGAGTTACCCAAGACCGCGACGGGAAAAATTCAACGGTTCAAATTGCGCGCGGGATAACGATTACGAAATAGCCTAATGTTCTTGCGATTGAAATCTGGTATAATGTCTGCAGTTCGGGAACAAAAAATCATCCCCATGAGGAGGAACAAGAATGGCAAGTCAATGGAAAGATCCGGCTCAAGTCGCGTCGAATGTGTACAAAGTAGTTCTGGACAACGAGCGCGTCCGCGTCTTTGACGTACGCTTCAAGCCGGGCGATAAAGCCGTGATGCACGGACATCCCGATCACGTCGTCTACGTCCTCACGGACGGAACGAATCGGCTCAAATTTCCGGATGGCACGAGCAAAGATTTCGATCTGAAAGCCGGCAGCGCGTTGTGGATTCCAGCCGGTCCACATGAGACCACGAATGTCGGCAAGACGGATGTCAAATTGCTGGTGTTTGAACTCAAATCTTAAACGATGGTAGAACCGTAGGGGCAAGCCCTGCCCCTACATTTTTCTCCGATCATTTACGCGCCGCGCCTTCAATTCAAATCGCGGTAACGATCCATTCGGCGCGATGCGAACCAGTACGCGCAAACCCAAACGTTGGTGCGCGTCCCGCGCGATTTTGTCCGCGATCATTTCCGCGTTCGGCGCGGCGATTTCAATTTTCAATTCCAATTCATCTAATTCATTCGCGCGAAAAATTTCCACCGCGAATTCTTGCGCTTCTGGGTACGCGCGCACGATCGCTTCGAGCGCGCTGGGAAAAATATTCACGCCGCGCACGATCAGCATCGCATCAATCCGCCCGATAATGCCGCCTTCCATGCGCGCAAACGTGCGTCCACATTCGCACGGCGCGCGATTCAACTTGACCTGATCGCCCGTGCGATAGCGCAAATTGGGCGAGCCGATGCGTCCCAAATTTGTAATCACGAGTTCGCCTTCGTCCGCATTTTTTCCGGTAACCGGATCGATCACTTCGATAATAAATTCGCCTTCATTCAAATGCACGCCGCGTTGGGCGAGGCACGTAAAACCGTGCGCGCCTATTTCGGTTGCGCCGGTGTGATCGAACACGGTCGCGTTCCACGCGTCTTGCATCCGCGTCTGGGTGCCGGGAATACTTCCGCCCGGTTCGCCCGCGACGATAATTTTTTTCACCGCGCTCGCGCGCAAATCCAAATTTTCTTTTTGCGCGACCTCGGCAAGATGCAACGCGTAACTCGGCGTGCAACAAATTACCGTCGCGCCTAACTCCAATATATTTTTCAAGCGCGCAAGCGAATCTTGCGCGCCGCCGGAAATACACAGCGCGCCGATTTCTTCTGCGCCCGCCCACGCGCTCCAAAATCCGATGAACGGTCCAAACGAAAACGCAAAAAAAATTCTGTCCGATTTATCCACGCTCGCCGCGCGATACACCGCGCCCCAACACCGCTTCCACCAATCCCAACTCGCGCGCGTGTCCAGCCAGCGCAACGGTTTGCCGGTCGTGCCGGAGGTTTGATGATGACGAATATAGTGATCGAGCGCGTAGGTGAGATTTGATCCAAACGGCGGATGCGCGGCTTGATCGTCTACCAATTCTTGTTTGCGCGTGAACGGCAGACGCGCGAGATCGTCGAGTGATTTGAATTCGCGCGCGTCGGTGAATCCCGCCGCGCGCAATTTTTTTTGATAGAACGCGTTCGTCGCGAGCAATTCGCGTAATTGCGTTTGCATCCGCGCGAGTTGCAGTTGGGTCAGCGTTGCGCGCGCCGCGGTTTCAATCGCGGGTTGAAAATATTTAACTTCCATGCGCCGTCTCCTACCGCGTGCGCGTAATTTTCGTCAGCCCGCGCGGCTGATCCGGGTCGTACCCTTTTGCCGCGGCGAGATGGAGCGCGAGCAATTGACCGGGAATGATCGCGGTGAACGGCGACAACCATTCCGGCAGCGCGACCGGTAATTTTATTTTTGCGTCGGCATCTTCCGAAATCTCAAGCACGTCTGCGTCGCGCGCGCGCAATTGTTGCGCCGCGTCATGCAAATCATTTTGCGCGCTGCCACGCGGCGCGATCACAATCACCGGCATTTCATTCGTCGCCAGCGCGATGGGCCCGTGCAAAAAATCGGCGGACGAGTACGGCTCGGCGGCGACATACGCCAACTCTTTGAGTTTCAACGCGATCTCAAACGCCGTCGCGTAATTATAGCCGCGCCCAATGATCAGCGCGATTTGTTTTTCTTTCCAGCGCGCCGCGTGTTCCGCGCAAATGTTTTCCAGCACGAGCGATTGCGCGACTGCGTCCACAATTCCATCCAGTTCTTTTTCGCGCGTGGCATCGGGCGCGATCAGCGCGGACAACAGCGCGAGCGCGGCGAGTTGCGTCGTGTACGTTTTGGTCGCGGCGATTGATTGTTCATCCCCCGCGTGTTGCAAGATCACGTCGTGCGCCGCGCGCGCCAGCGATGAATTTTCCGAATTGGTAATCGCGATTGTCGGCGCGTTTTGACGGCGCGCGTGTTCCACCACCGCGATAATATCCGGCGATTCGCCAGATTGCGAAATCCCGATCACGAGCGCACCCTCCACACGCGGCGGCGCGTGATAAATCGTAAAAAGCGATGGCGCGGCGAGCGCGACCGTCAACTGATTGAACGACGCGAAAATATATTTCGCGTAC
>JACQEA010000476.1 GCA_016200825.1 Chloroflexota bacterium
AAAACCATCGTCTCGACGCCGGTCGTGAGCGGCGGCGTAATTTATTTTGCCGCGAACGATCCAAAAGTTTTCGCGTTGGACGCGGTGAGCGGATCGAAAAAATGGGATTTTGCCTTGAAGGGTGAAGTGTGGGCCGATCTCACACTCGCGGATGGAACGTTGTACGTCGCGTCGCTCGATCATAAAATGTACGCGCTCGACGCGCAAAGTGGATCCAAGCAATGGGAATTCGATGCGCAAGGAATTATCACGACAAAACCGGCGGTCGCGAATGGAATCGTTTATTTCGCGGGGCTGACAAAACTGTTTGCGTTGGACGCGCGCACGGGCGCAGCGAAATGGGCACAGCCGTTTGACGCGGGCAATTGGGTGTGGTCGAATCCGGTGATCGCGCAAGGCGTGTTGTATTTCGGTACGTTAGGCGGCGATGTCTACGCGCTGGATGCGTTGACCAGCCAAACGAAATGGAACGCGCCGTTCAAAGCCGGCGACGCGATTCGTTCCGCGATTGTGATTGACAACGGCGTCGGTTATTTTGGATCGGATGATAATAAACTGTACGCGCTCGATTTGGCGACGGGCAAAGAAAAATGGCGCGCGGTGCAAACGCGCGGCCGAATTGTCGCGTCGCCCGTGATCGCGAATGGCGTAGTATATGTTCCGTCGTATGACAAATTGTTTTACGCGGTGAACGCGGCGGATGGTAAAGTAAAATGGGCGTTGAATTTGGATAGCCGTCTGTTGGTGAATCCAACGACGACGCCTTAGGAGAGGAAACGATGGATTTTCTTGCGCCGATTTGGAATACGTTTATTTTCAACCCGATGGTGAATCTATTATTGTGGATTTACACCGTCGTCGGAAATTATGGGATCGCGATTATTTTGTTCACGTTGTTGATTCGCTTGATCACGCTGCCATTTTACGCGCAACAACAAAAGGCGATGAAGAAACAACAAGCGCTCTTGCAAGGCAAAGAATATAAAGAGATGCAAAAGAAATACGCCAAAGACAAAGAAAAACTCGCGCAAGAGCAAATGAAATTATATCGCGCGAATGGCGTGAATCCGCTCGGCGGTTGTTTGCCCGCGCTGATTCCGTGGCCGGTTTTGATCGCGCTGTATCAATCCATCACGATGGTGATGGGCGCGCAACCGGAACAATTGATGGAACTCGCCAAACATTTGTATCCGTTTGCGCCGAACCTCGCGGCGGCGGTGCCGGTGCGCCCGGACTTTTTTGGTCTTAATCTCGCGTCGCAACCGGATCTCTCTGTGCCGATCACGTTGTTGATTCCCGCGCTCGTATTGCTAAGCACGTGGGTTCAGCAAAAAATGACGGTCGCGCCCGCGGCGGATCCTTCGATGACGCAGACAAATCAATCTATGCAAATGATGATGACCGTGATGGTCGGCATGTTCTCACTGCAATTTCCAATTGGACTCTCGTTGTATTGGATCGTTTTCGGAATCGTCGGGATCGTGCAACAGTATTTCACCAATGGTGGAAATTTATTTGGCGCGAAAACGCAACTCGCACCCGTCGCGGCGAATGTGAACAAAGGGAAAAAAGATGTTGGTAGAAAATCCTGACGCGATCACTCCGGCCGAGGACGCGGCGGTAAACGAGCCCGCCCTCGCGCAAGAGGTGTTGGAAAAAATTTTGCGCGCGATGGGGATTCCCGCGACCGTTGAAATGCTGCCGGCGTACGAATCTATTCCGGACAGCGCGTTTGTTTTGAACATTGTCGGCAACGATCTGGGTATTCTAATCGGTCGTCGCGGCGAAGCCCTGCGCGATTTGGAATTTATCACGCGGCTGGTCGTCACGCATCGCACCGGCAAAACCGCGAAATTTGTCGTGGACGTCGCGAGTTATCGCACGCGCCGCGAAATGGTGTTGCGCGAACTTGCAAAACGAATGGCAGAACGCGTTGAGACCAGCAAACGCCCTATCACACTTGAAGCGATGCCGCCGTTTGAACGGCGGATTGTTCACGTCACGTTGGGCGAACATCCAGCCGTGACTACGCAATCTATCGGTGAGGGCGATCATCGCCGCGTGATGATTTTGCCCAAGTAGGGGCGAGGCATTCGCCAGCATCACTCGCAATTTGAAATCGCGATTAGTTTATTTCAAACTTGATGCACCGAAATCTTATCGTGGCGAATGCCTCGCCCTTACATGGATGATGATTGATTTCTTAGTAATCGGTCACGTCGTTCAAGATGTTGTCCCAAACGGATACACCATCGGCGGCACGACGACTTTTAGTTCCATCACCGCGCGGAATCTGGGGCGACGGCCGGGCATTGTGACCCGCCTCGCCCCAAATTTTGTTGCGCCGCCGGAATTGCACGATATCGCGATTGAATGCGGCCCGTCCGCGCAAACAACCACCTTCCACAATATTTATCGCGATGGACAACGCCAACAATTTTTGCTTTCCGTTGCCGAACCGATTCAACCGGATGATTTGCCTCCGGCCTGGCGCGCGGCGCCGATCGTCCATCTTGGTCCGCTCGCGCGCGAACTCGACGCGCGCTTTGCGCGATTATTTCCGCGCGCGCTGGTGGGCGTGACGCCGCAAGGTTGGTTGCGTCAATGGGATACTTCCGGTAAAGTGACGGTGCGCGTGTGGGAAGAGGCGCGCGATATTTTGCCCCACGTCGCCGCGTTGATCGTGAGCGAAGAAGATTTGGGCGGGGATACGGCGCGCATGAATGAGTACGCACAGTTGACGCGGGTCGCGGTCATGACGCGCGGCGCGCAAGGATGCACCGTTTTCACTGCCGGGGAAAAAACTGAAGTCGCGGGTTTTCCGGCGAACGAAGTGGATCCCACCGGCGCGGGCGATGTATTCGCCGCCGCGTTTTTGATTCGCTTGCACGAGACCCACGATCCCATTCAAGCCGCGCGCTTTGCGAACGCGACCGCGTCGTTTTGTGTTCAAGCGCCGGGGGTTACGGGAATTCCAACGCGCGCGCAAGTAGAAGAAAGAATGTCTCATAGTCAGATAGTCGAATAGCCCAATAGTCAAAAACGATTGACTAGTGACTAGACTATCCGACTCTTTGACTACCAGACTATGTCCCAAATTTATACATTCGCGAATCAAAAAGGCGGCGTAGGCAAAACGACTACGGCGGTAAATCTTGCCGCCTATATTGCCGCGGGGGACGCGCGCGTTTTGCTGGTAGATTTGGATCCGCAAGCGAATGCCACCTCATCGCTTGGCGTGGACAAACACGCGCCGCTCTACACGATCTACCACGCGTTGGTGGATGGCGTCGCGATTGATCAAGTGGTCATGCTGACAAAACGCTTGCGCCTGTCGTTGATTCCCTCGTCGCCTTTGCTCGCGGGCGCAGAAGTAGAATTAGTTGAGATTGAAAATCGCGAAAGCGTTCTCAAAAAAATTCTCACTCCACTCGCGGAACGGTACGATTACATTTTGATTGATTCGCCGCCCTCGCTCGGCTTGCTGACGCTCAACGCGCTCGTCGCGTCCACCGGGGTGATCATTCCGATTCAATGCGAATACCTCGCGCTCGAAGGGCTGTCGCAATTGCTCGATACGATTCGCTTGGTGCAAGAGCGGTTGAATCCAAATTTGCGCGTCGTGGGAATGGCGATGACCATGTTTGATTCGCGCACGCATCTCTCCACTCAAGTCATCGAACAAGTCGCGCAACATTTTCCGGATCTCATTTTTCATTCGGTGGTGCCGCGCAGTGTGCGGATTGCGGAAGCGCCCAGTTTCGGCGAGCCGCTAATCGCGTTCGATCCAAAATCACGCGCGGCGCAGGCGTACCAAGCGTTGACGAACGAGTTGTTGGAACGCGAAAATAATTGGACGCGGATGAACGCAGATAAACGCGGATAAGAAAAATTAATCAGTTTTTTCCGCGTCTATCCGCGTCCCTAAAAGGTCTCATATGTCTCCACCCAAACACGGTCTTGGGCGCGGACTCAACGCGCTGATTCCGCCCGGCGCGCCGGTCGCGACAATTCCCGGCGTACGCGAAATTGAACTCGCTCAAATTATTCCCAACCCGCGTCAGCCGCGCCAAAAAATAAATTCAAACGAATTGCGCGAACTTGCCGCATCCATCAAAGAACACGGCATCCTGCAACCACTTGTCGTTACAACAACACCCGATTCGACCGATACTGCGCCGCGTTTTCAACTCATCGCCGGGGAACGCCGCATGCAAGCGGCAAAACTTGCGGGCTTGAAACGCGTGCCGGTGATTGTGCGCGGCGCAACGCCGGAAGAAATGCTCGAGCTCGCGCTGATCGAAAATATTCAGCGCGAAGATTTGAATGCATTGGAAGAAGCGAACGCGTATCGGCAAATGCTCGACGATTTTAATCTCACGCAAGAGCAAGTCGCGGCGAAAGTTGGGAAAGATCGCGCGACGGTTGCAAATTCGTTGCGGCTTTTGAAACTGCCGGAGGAATTTCAGTTTGCGATTGCGCGCGGCGACATTAGCGAAGGACACGCGCGCGCGTTATTAGGATTACAGGACGAACAGCAACGCCGCGCGTTTTTGCGCGCGACGATTGAAAAAGGATATTCGGTGCGCCAATTGGAAGAAGCGGTTCGCCGCGCGAATGAAAAAGGACACAAACGCAAAAAAAAGATCGAGCATGAAATGCCCGCCGCAACGCGCGCACTGGAAGAAGAGTTTCGCAAAGCGTTGGGAACCAAAGTGCAATTATCGCGCTCGCGTAAAGGCGGCAAGATCATTGTGCATTTTTATTCGGAAGAAGAATTGGAATCGGTGTACGAAAAAATAGTCGGAAAACGTCAAGCGCGATAAATCGCGGTGCGCGCGGGTCAACGTTACAGACCGCGACGGAGGGAATGAATGGCGCAAGAAAAAATTCAAACGCGGCTCGACCCACAAGATGAATTACAAATTCGTCTCTTGCTTCGGGTTTCGCCTGTGCGCCGCATGCAAACTTTGTTGGAGATGCAAGAATTTTGGTTGAATGCTATTCGCGCGCGTCTGCGTCGGCTTCATCCTGAATTGTCAGATTACGAACTTACTCTATTGATGTTCAAGCGAATTGAACAATATGGCTGAAGCAACGCGATTTAATCTGTATCTAGACATCTTGCGCGTCCTCGACCAACTCAGAATTCCCTACGTGGTTATTGGCGCGTTTGCCGGTATGTCGTATGGTGTGACGCGAATGACGGCCGACGTAGATATTGTCGTTGAATTGAATGAACTGCAAATGCACGCGCTTGCGGACGCGTTTCCTTTGCCGCGTTATTACGCCGACCCCGAACAAATGAAGAATTCGACCCGCCTAGGCATCATGTTCAATATCATTGATTCAAGTGAAGGGCGCAAAGCAGATTTGATTCCAACCACGATGAAGCCCGGCTATGCCTTCGCGCTCGAACGACGAATCCGCCGCGAGATTCCATTGAAGGGAGCTCAAACATTCCAAGCTTGGTTTGCGCGCCCTGACGATATCATCATTGGGAAATTGATGGTGTGGAATGAAGGTCGCAGCGCGAAACATGAGCAAGATATTCGCGCAATACTTTTCGCGATCAAATCAAATGAAGATCCGGAATTGGTGAACATTTTTGATGAGGCAGAGGTGAATCGTTGGGCGATTGAGTTAGGCATAGATGTTTTGGAATTCTGGCGACGGATGAAGACAGAAGCCGGATTTGAATAAAGCAAAAAGGCGACGGCACGCGTCGCCTTTTGATTTTCTTTGCATCAAGTCGAGTTTGATATATAATAACTCGTACGCATTGACGCGATTTTATTTGGGAAGGGACAATGCCCGCACCGATTTTTCCATTCACCGCGATCGTCAATCAAGACAAAATGAAACGCGCGCTCGTCCTGAACGCGATCAATCCGCTCATCGGCGGCGTGCTGATTCGCGGCGAACGCGGCACCGCGAAATCTACCGCCGTGCGCGCACTCGCCGCGCTGTTGCCGGAGATCAGTGTCGTCGCGGATTGTAAGTTTAGTTGTAATCCGTACGATCGCGAGCGCTTGTGCGACAATTGCCGCGAACGCGTCGCGCGCGGCGAAGAATTGCCATTGGCGCGGCGCAAGGTTCGGTTGGTAGATTTGCCGGTGAGCGCGACCGAAGATCGCGTGGTTGGTACGCTCGACATCGAGCACGCGATTAAAAAGGGCGAAAAGAAATTCGATCCGGGCGTACTCGCCGCGGCGAAT
>JACQEA010000477.1 GCA_016200825.1 Chloroflexota bacterium
CACGCGTATATGTGGGCGATGAAGCCGCATTACTACGGCTCGACTTTTTACAATTATCCGTACATGTTCGGGTTGCTCTTCGGCGTTGGAATGTACGCGCGCGCCCAAAGCGATTTAGCAAAATTCAAAACCGAGTACGATGATTTGCTTTCGTCCACGGGAATGTACGACGCGGCGGAACTCGCATCGCGTTTTGGGATTGACATCCGCCAGCCCGATTTCTGGCGCGCGAGTCTGGATGTGATTCGCGCGGACATCAATCGGTTTGAGAAGTTGGTGGATCAAAAGAAATAGTTTTGGACGCGGATCAACGCGGATAGAAAACCGCGTATTCAGTATCTGGACCACCCTTATGAACAAAAAAAATCGCGGACAAATCCCTGCAGGATTGTTGCCGCATTTTCAAGAGTACAACCCCGCAAATCTCGATCTCGAACGCGACGCAAACCTGATCATTCAACGCACATTGGAATTCGGAACCTGGGATGATGTGCGCTGGTTGGTGAGTCTCTACGACGCGCCGCGCATTCGCGCGTATTTGCAGCAATGGGGCGAGCGGCAGTTATCGCGCGTGACGTTCAACTATTGGCGCAAGTTCTCAAAAATCAAACGCTGGCGCCGCTCGCCGTTTTCAATTCAGAAAGGCGTGCTGTGGACTCGATGACTGGATTTCCATACTGGGAAGCGCTGACCCTAGCGACGCGTGCCGCGTTTGAGAAGGCAAGCACATTGCCTTTCATTCAACAGTTCTATCTCGCGGGAGGCACTGGGCTGGCATTGCATTTGGGGCATCGCTATTCTGTTGACCTGGATTTTTTCTCAGCAGATGCTGATGCGGTTGGCGGGGATACACGTTCGACTTTGCGCGCAACTTTCGACGACGCGACTTTTACAATCACTCACGATAAGGACGCGACCTTCGTCGCGGAATGGCACGGAGTGGGCATCAGTTTTTTTCGATTGAATTTGTATCCGCTTGTGCAGACTCCTTTGGTATTGAATGGAGTTCCATTGGCGACGATCGAAGAAATCGGCGCGATGAAACTGGCCGCGATTATTGATCGCGGCACACGTAAAGATTTGGTTGATCTTTATTACATCTTGAAACATGCGCCGATTGAAAAGTTATTTCAAGTTGCTGCGGTGAAATACGCGCGCGTTCGTACTTTTCCGATAACGGCGACTCGCGCGCTGGCGTACTTCGAAGATGCTGAGGCATTGCCGATGCCGCGAATGATTGACAGAACTTCTTGGTCGACGATGAAACGATTTTTGGAAAAACAAGCCATGCTGGCAGGGCGAAGCAAATTGCAAGACTTGTGGAAAGACAAGGATAACCAATGAACATCGAACAAGCCAACGTAGAAGCCACGACGCGCATGATCGAAGCGCGTCCGGTTTTAGTCGGACTCGCAAAAGCCAAAGATATAATTCCTGGGATGAAAGACAATTTGTTATTGCACGCGGGTCCGCCGATTGAATGGGCGCGTATGTCGGGTCCATTGCGCGGCGCGATTATCGGTGCGCTGATTTTCGAGGGCAAGGCGAAGAATGATAAAGACGCGGAAGCGATGGTCGCGCGCGGCGACGTGCAATTCGATTCGTGTCATCATCACGGTGCGGTCGGTCCAATGGCGGGCGTGACCTCGCCGAATATGTCGGTGTACGTGATCGAAAATAAAACGCACGGCAATAAATCTTTTTCCAATTTGAACGAGGGGTACGGAAAAGTTTTGCGTTATGGTGCGTACAGCGATGATGTGATGACGCGTTTGCGCTGGATGGAAAATATTCTCGCGCCGATGCTGCGCGATGCAATCGAAGCGAGCGGCGGGATTGATATCAAAGCGTTGCTTGCGGAAGCGTTGCATATGGGCGACGAAGGACACAATCGAAATAAAGCTGGCTCGATTTTATTTTTACGCAATCTCGCGCCACATCTGGCAAAGGTCGCGAAAAATAATTCCGATTTGTCTGACGTGTTAAAGTACGTTGGTGAAAACGCGTTAAGCGTACTCAATCCAGTGATGGCGGCGTGCAAAGCGATGGCAGATGCCGCGCATGGCATCGAAGGCAGTAC
>JACQEA010000478.1 GCA_016200825.1 Chloroflexota bacterium
AGAAATGCGTTTGGATAATATTGTTTTTCGTTTGGGCTTTGCCACGAGTCGCAAACAAGCGCGGCAATTGGTTTTACATGGACACATTACGGTGAATGGGAACGAGTCAACCGTCTCTTCGATGTTGCTCAAACCCGGCGATAGCGTCAGCGTTTTCCAAGCCAGCCGCGCGCGTCCGTACTTTCAAACCATCGCAAAAGAAATCGCGAATCGCAAACCGGGACCGTGGCTCACGCTAGACGCCGCGAATCTTTCCGGCACGATTGTCGCCGCGCCGTCGCGCGATCAGATTGATACACCGGTGAAAGAACAATTGATTGTTGAGTACTATAGCCGATAGTCGGGATGCTGTAAGTTAGAAGTTGGAGCGTTGCGGTTTGCATTTTCTGATCCCCAACCTCTAACCTCCACCCACAGGAGGAGCACGTTGGAAGCAGTTCTGCCCAAAATTGAAGTCGAAGCCTCATCGAAATCGTACGGCAAATTTGTGATCGGTCCTTTAGAAGCGGGATACGGTGTCACGTTGGGAAACGCGTTGCGTCGCGTTTTACTTTCGTCGTTGAATGGCGTCGCGGTAACCTCCGTCAAAGTAGATGGGATTCATCACGAGTTCACGCCCATTCCGCACGCGAAAGAAGATATGACGCAGTTGATTCTGAATCTTAAACTCTTGCGCTTTAAAGTTCACGATTCCGATCAACCATCGCGTTTGCAATTGGAAGCGCGCGGCCGCGGCGTGGTCACCGCCGGCGATATTCAATTGCCCAGTCAGGTCGAGATCATCAATCCCGATCAACCCTTGTTGACGCTTGATTCGGACGACGCGGCGATTGAAATGGATTTGGCATTGGGTCGCGGCAAAGGCTATTCGCCCGCCGAAGAACGCGGCACGTTGCCGATTGACGAAATTCCCGTTGACGCGATTTTTTCGCCGGTGAAAAAATCAAATTTTCGCGTCGAACGCGCGCGCGTGGGGCAGATGACGAATTTCGATAATTTGATCTTGGAAATTTGGACCGACGGATCGCTCACCCCACGCGAAGCGCTGACCGAATCGGCGAAAACGCTCGTGCGCAATTTCGGTTTGATTGCCGGGTTCGGCGCGGAAGGCGAAGTTGAAGTCGCGCCTGAATCTGAAATTCCCAGCCGCATCTATGACACACCAATCGAAGAATTAGAATTGTCCGTGCGCGCGTATAATTGTTTGAAACGCGCGGGCATCACAAAGACCGGCGAAATTTTGGAACGCCTGAAAAAAGGCACCGACGAAATTCTTGCCATTCGCAACTTTGGCCAAAAATCGCTCGACGAATTGATGGAACGCTTGCAAGCGAAAGGTTTCCTCGAGGCGATTCAAACGACCGGCGACGCGGGAATGGACACGGGCGAATCGCCGGAAGCGGCGGCGAGTGAAGGGGAATAGAAATGCGTCATCGCGTTGCAGGCAAACAACTAAATCGCGATAAGAGCGCGCGCAAAGCGCTCTTTCGCAGTCTCATCACAGAATTATTCCGATACGAACGTATGGAAACAACGGAAGCGAAAGCCAAAGCCATTCGCGCGGATGCAGAAAAATTGATCACGCTTGCCAAGCGCGGTGATTTGCACGCGCGGCGTCTCGCCGCGCGCACATTGCTCGATCAAAAAATTACCGAAAAATTATTCGCGACGTTGGGTCCGCGTTATAAAGAACGCGCGGGTGGCTACACGCGCATTTTCAAAATAGGACCACGGCTGGGCGATGCCGCGCCAATCGTGATTATGGAGTTGGTGGATCGCGAAACGGCGTAGTAGCCGAATAGTCGCATAGATGAGACTACTCGCTACGCTCGAATATGATGGTACGGATTTTCGCGGCTTTCAATTTCAAAAACGCGGGCGCACGGTGCAAGGAGAAATTGAAACCGCGCTAACGCACGTGACGCGCGATAAAACCCGCGTCGTTGGCGCGGGGCGCACCGATTCCGGAGTTCACGCGATCGGGCAAGCGGCGCATTTTGATACGACGTGGCAGCGATCGCTTGCTGAATTACAGCGCGCGTTAAACGCGGTTCTGCCGAACGATATCGCGGTTGTGGATTTGAAACAGGTCGCCGAAAATTTTTCGGCGCGTTATGCGGCGACGAGTCGGCTATACCGTTACACGATTCTCAATCAAGCCCAGCGCGCGCCGCTCGTTGATCGTTTCGCGCTGATCGTACCCGAACCGCTCGATGAAAACGCGATGGATCGCGCGGCGCGATTGTTGATCGGCGAAAAAGATTTCGGCGCGTTTGGAACAGCGCCGGAAGGAACGAATACGGTGCGCGTCGTCACGCGCGCGCATGTTCAACGCGCCGGTGCGCGCGTCTGGTTTGAGATTGAAGCGAACGCGTTTTTGTATCGAATGGTGCGCCGGATCGTAGGATCGTTGTTAAAAGTCGGCAAGGGGCGGCAGAGTGTCGCAGATTTCCAAGCGGTGCTAGAAAAAAAACGGCGCGCGGAAATCGCAGCGCGGCCGAATGGATTGTGTTTGATGCGCGTGCAGTATAATTTTTCACCGAGCAGAGAGAATGAAAACATTTTATCCTAAACCCAGCGACATTGAACGCGACTGGTATTTGGTGAACGCGGACGGCAAAACGTTAGGCCGATTAGCCGCGGGCGTGGCGCGGTTGCTGAAAGGCAAACACAAAACGTACTATACGCCTCATCTCGACTGCGGCGATTTTGTCGTGATCGTCAACGCCGAAAAAATTCGCGTCACGGGCAAAAAATTGGACGAGAAATTTTATTATCATCATTCGGGTTATCCGGGTGGAATTAAAAAAATTGGTTTGCGCGATCAATTGGACAAACATCCCGATCGTGTGCTGAAAGCGGCCGTGTGGGGCATGTTGCCCAAAGGACGTCTGGGTCGAAAAATTTTCAAGAAACTCAAAGTGTACGGCAAAGCGGAACATCCGCATCGCGCGCAAAAGCTCAAAGCGTTGGAGGTTTAATGGCAACCGGTAAATATTATCAAGGCATTGGTCGCCGCAAAGCGGCCATCGCGCGCGTGCGTTTGTTTGCGGGCGGCGGCGATTTTCAAGTGAATGGAAAACCGGTCAAGGAATATTTTCCATTGACCGAATGGTTTTCGCAAGCGCTAAATCCTTTGCGCACGACGCAAAACGAAGGTCGCTTTTCCGTCAACGTGTTGGTGAAGGGCGGCGGAATTCCGGGGCAAGCCGTCGCGGTATCGTTGGGCTTGGCGCGCGCGCTCGTCGCGGCGGACACGACGTTCAAAAGCGCGTTACGCAAAGAAGGATTGTTGACGCGCGATCCGCGCGTCAAGGAACGCAAAAAACCAGGTTTGAAAAAGGCGCGCAAGGCAAAGCAATACACCAAGCGTTAAGAAAAAGAAACCCGCTAGATTTCAGAAATCCTGCGGGTTTTTTTGTTGCAATTTTGCAACGCGCGCCGCGAGGCATACAATCAAGACGTGACTGAAAAATCTTGGCTCGGTCTGTCTTTTCTCGCGCGAGGGGAAAAATTTTCCGCATGGCAGAATTACGCGCGGCCGAAGAAAAATAAAATGCCTGCGCTCATCGCGCCCCACAGCAAAATGGAAGCGAGCAGGGGTTTATCGCGCAAAACCATTTCTTCCGGACTGCCGCCTTCATTCTTGACATGAATCAAATAGAGCAAACGAAAAATAACGTACAACGCAAACGGAATCGTCAACATCATCG
>JACQEA010000479.1 GCA_016200825.1 Chloroflexota bacterium
CTTCCCAACCGTTTTGCGTTTGAACTATTTGCAAATTATGAAACGTGACTGCTTTGATTAGCTTGTCCATCTTGGTGCGCGGCTTGCCGATAATTTTCGCGGCGAGTTTGGTTGACGACAGCGTTGCAATCTGAAATTCTCTATAAACTTCGCGATATTTTTCTTGCATAAAAAGCAATTCGTTCAACCAATTGACCAGCAATGCCTCGCGATCAATCGCGTCCACGTGAAGGCGACGAGTTATTGGTTGCGCATTCTCCGCCGCGCGCGCGCCTTGCATTTCAAACAACGCGTGCGCCGCATTCGCGAACAATTCGCGCAAATTTGCGCCGTACGCGCGGAACGACCAATCGGCGGTGTGCGGAATTTCTTCAAAACGTTTCATCAAATGAAAATGCCGCGAACATTATAAATAAATTCGCGGCATTCGTCCAACTGAAAAGACTTGAGTACGATCAACGCGAATTGGAATCGTCTCTAGCAATCTTTGCGAGTCGCTTGGATGAACCGTGTGAATTTCTCGCTAACTTTTTCTCGGTTGCATAATTTCCGCGTGTCTCCGCGAGCACTTTTGCCTTTCGCTTGGGCGCCGGATGTTCTTGTTTGCTCCCAAGTTTCGCAAAATGATTTTCCACGTCTGGATATCGAATATACGACAGTTTTTTCACGAGCGGCGGTAATTCATTTTCGTTGATCCCAACAATAACGGGGGTCACTTTTTTGTGTAGTCCAAATGCCGCTCCCATTTCTGACAAAACCCACGGGCTATCAATTGAACTCGCAGAGAACAACACAATGACCTCATCACTCTCACGTAAACCCTCGTTAATCTTGATGGCAATATTCTCGCCTGCGCGAATTGATGCTTCGGCAAGGAACACTACTGCTCCGGCTTGCTTCAGCCGTCGCGCCAAATCGTTGGCCAAGTCTTTATCTTCAGATAAAGAGCTGATGAATACTTTGTAAGCCATTGTTCACCTTCTTCTTTTCTCCCGATGATGATACCGCGCGATCCGCCTCTTTAGTTCGCTCAAGAACTGATCGAACATGTTAATGTCTTTTGCCTGAATATCTTTTAGCGGCGCCATCGCATCATAGGTGGTGTGAATGAGAATGGGAGTTACGCGTTTGTGTTGGCTGAGAACCGCCCCGATTTCTAGCGCGACCCATTGCGATTTGATACTAGCAGGAGATATCAATACGATTGCTTCTTGGCTTGCTTCAATTCCTTTAATGATCTCTCCGATAATGAAATCGCCGCCCGCTAAATCCTTTTCGTCCAGCCAAATCTCTGCACCCGCGTTACGAATCTTTTGCGCGATCACATTCGCAATCCAAGAATCGTGAGACGAATGGCTAACGAACACTCGATAGGCAGAGGATTTTTCTTTCTTGCGCGGTTTTGCGATTCGGCGATTTACCACAGTTTTCAACATTGAAATCTGACCGGCACTGTGCAGAAATTATACGCTAGGAGATTCCCAGCGTCAAGGCAGGATTTCTATATTGATTAACGTTGTTCGCGCCTCTTCCACATCGCGCTGCATCTGCGCGATCAATTCTGCCGCGCTCGCAAATTTTTTTTCTGCGCGCAACCGTTTGACAAATTCAACTTCGATCACTTGCTCGTACAAATCGCCGCTGAAATCTAACACATACACTTCCAATTGCCGCGTCGTTCCGCCAAACGTCGGACGAACGCCGATGCTTGCCGCGCCCGCGCGCCAGATGTCATTCACGCGCACGCGCACCGCGTAAATTCCATCCGCGGGCAGCAATCGCCGTTCTGCCGTCGCGAGATTCGCGGTCGGAAATCCCAACGCGCGCCCGCGCTGATCGCCTTTCACCACGCGCCCGCGCACGGATGGATACCGACCCAACAAACGCGTCGCGGCATCCAAATCGCCTTGCGCGATCAAATCGCGCACGCGCGTGCTGGAAATAACTTGCGTCTCAAACACAAACGGCTCGACCACATTCACGCGAAAATTTTTCTCCGCGCCGAGCGCGCGCAAAAATTCTACGTTGCCCTCGCGCTTGTAGCCGAACGCAAAGTCCGCGCCGCAAAAAATTTCCGTGACGTTCAAATGGTCAATC
>JACQEA010000064.1 GCA_016200825.1 Chloroflexota bacterium
AAATGCAATGCCGCGTTTGCGGACGAGATAACCCAACCACGCGAGATTCAGCGCGTAAAATTCCGCGAGCAACAACGCGCCCATCGCGACCAACAGCACGTTGTTGAAAAGAACGGCGCAGAAAAATATCGCGAGCGTGGCAAAAATATCTGCGACCGCTACTTGATAAAAAAATGGCACGCTCGTGAAAAATTTTTTGCCGCGCTTGCGCAGCCGCATCAACGTCAACGCGCGCGCGCGCAGAAAATCGGTGCGCAGAACTTGCGGCAGCGTGTACTGTTTGGAATGCGTCGCGGTCACGCGCGCGTCCAACACGATGCGTCGCCCGTCCGCCCACACGCGTTGACCAAATTCGGTGTCTTCAGCGATGCTGGCGCCGCGATAATTTTCGTCAAAGCCGCCGTGCGCTTGAAAAATTTCGCGGCGCATTGCCGCCAGACTCGTGTAGAAAACGCCGATGCGTTCACGCGGCAAACGCGCATACGAGAAACGCATCCACAAATTTTTATAGTTGCTCGCGAAATCCGCGAACGGAATGTCGGCGGCAAGCAAACCGACGACGCCCGCGATCTGCGGATCCGCGAAATCCTCTACCACTTTTTCGAGCGCATCGCGCGCCACGATCACGTCATCGTCGGTGAAAAATAAAATCTCGCCGCTGGCGAATTGCGCGCCGCGATTTTTCGCGCGCGCCGCGCCGATATTTTTGATGCACTTGATCAGACCACAATCGAATTGTTCGGCGATCTGCGCGCTCTGATCCGTCGACGCGTCATCCACTACAATTATTTCGTAGGGTGGTTGGGAAGATTTCTGCAACGCTTCCAAACACGCGCCAAGTGTTTCTGCTCCGTTGTGCGTGGGGATAATGACCGAGACGCGCGCGGGTGAATTCATTCGACTAACTGCGCGCGATTATACACAAAGGTTGCAAGTTGGTCAATTTATGTCGGCGGCGCGGCAATTGGGTTCAGGATGCGTGCGCTCAAGGGGCGAGGCATTTGCATCCAAACTCCTCCAAAATAAACTTGGCGGGCATAAACCCGCCAAGAATTTTTCAGATATTGATCTTGCAAATGCCTCGCCTCTACAACACTATATCCTTATTGCGCAAAGAGCGCAAACGTCCCGGTGAAATTCACCGTCGCGGTGGCAACTCCATCCACGATCGTAAAGGGAACATCCACCCAACTACTGCCGTCCCAAAATTTCAACTTGAACGTTACTCCGGAAAATCCGACTGGTACCGCGAATGAAACTTGCATCGTGGCGCCGCCGGGCAAGGTGGAAACATTCGCGCCGCCGCTCATCACCGATATCATCAGCGAAGAAAAGAATATTGCGCCGGTCGGTACTGCGCCCGGCAAGTTCGTAAAACCAAGCGGGGTGATGATCGCGCTGTCACCCGCGCCCGCCGAAAAGTTGACGCTACTGCCATTGCTAAAGATCAAATTCGTTCCGACGCCGGGGGTGAAGGCAATTGGTATACTATTGAAGCCCGGGGGTGGCGTGAATGGGAACGGCGGCGCGTCGGGTCCGGGGATGATAATGATTGGTGCTGGGTTCAAGCAATCTGCAAACGCTTGCAAGCAGGGATACGAATCCGAATTCATTTTCCAAATCGTTGTGAAATCCCAACCGGTGAACGTGCTTTGCGTTTTCATTTGCGCGGTTGTCTTGCCGGTGCCGCCCGCGCTGGTAGATTGCCCGGAGGTTTGCGTGTCCCAAAAATTGTTCGTAAAGGTTCCAGGATCATCAATGCCAACCAGACCGCCAACATTCGTCGTCCCGCTTACCGCGCCGGCGTTGAAGGATGTGGTGATAGTGCCACCATTATTCTCCCCCACCACCCCGCCGACATTATTTGTTCCAGTCACCGCACCCGTGTTGTAGGAATTGCTAATAGTGCCAAAATTATTCTCCCCCACCAGCCCGCCGACTTTATCCCGCTCACCGCGCCCGTGTTGTAGGAATTGCTGACGATGCTAAAACTTTGTCCCGCTAGCGCACCGACCAGGGATTGTCCAGTGATATTCGCGGACACCAGTCCAACATTCTTGAGCGTCGCATCAGAAAGGGTGGAGCCAAACAAGCCAACGTAATCTGTGGAAGGACGATTGATGAACAAGCCGGTAATCGTGTGCATATCACCGTTAAATATTCCACCGAAGTTGGTGATGTTCCCATCACCGATGGGCATAAAGCCCGCGGTGGTGAATCCCGCGTCGTTGTTCGTCGCGCTCGCGTCAATGTCTGTGCCCAGCGCATAGTTGCCGTTCACATTTGTATTCATATCTTGCAGATTTTGCAAGGTGTTCACGAGCATATACGCGGTGAAATTGCCGCCGACGATACTCGAATTCAGAAGAACGTGGGCGGAGAAATCGGTTGGGTTTTCATATTTTGTTAATAATAGAGTTGCCGTTGGGTTGTAGAAAAACGTGATGGTGCCGGTGCTGAGATTAAAAACGACCTGACTGCAAGCACAATCGAATTCGATGTCTCCACTTCCATCTGCATCCGAATCCGCGCGCAAGACCAAACTGCCCGCGCCGGTATTGGCAATGGTCGTTCCAAACACCCCGATGTAAATATCGTTGTGAGCCCTCAATGTCAACGTGTTGGCGCTCGACCAAGCGATGCTATCCTGGACGCTGATGTTCCCGGCTTGTCCGCCGGCAGACGAGGTTTGAATCGTGACATTCGCGGCGTTCAATTGCGAACTGAGCGCGGCGCCAGTAATATTTCCGCCGCTGAACTTGATAAAGAAATCCGTGGGGTCGAGCAACAGCATCCCGGTTTTTCCGTGCGCCGCGCGTAAATCAATCACGCCATCATAGTTGACTTGATGCGCAGAAATTTCTACTGCGCCGCCGTTGCCGCTCTGCGTGCCGCCGCGCGCGAGAATCGTTCCGTAAAAATTGACCGCGTCGGACGCCAGCATATTCACCGCGCCGCCGTTCGCATTTCCAATTCCCGACGCGTCGATCACGCTTCCGCGTGCCATCGTCAACGCGCCGCCCGCGCGCAAATTCACTAATCCGCTGGGGCTGGTCACGCGCGAGTCGCCGCTCAAAGTCAAATTGCCGCTGGAGAGCACATCCAACGCGCTCACATTGTTCGCGAGCAAATCGAACGCGGCGTTAACGCCACTGCCGATAATGCTGACGTGCGCGGAATTGTCGACGCGGATAAAACTATCGAGATTCACGTTTTCCACATGAACTTTTTCGCTCGCTTCAACTTCAATCGCGGGCTTGGTCGCGTCATTCGTCGTCACTTGCGAATTGCTCACCGTGACATTTTGCGATTGGCTGATCTTGATTTGATTCGTCGTCACGCTCGTCACCGCGACGTTTTGCGATTTAGAAACCGCGACGCCTTGCTGAACGGTGAACGCGCTCAAATTGATGCCAATGCTATTCGCAATCGTCACACTGCCGTCAATCACACTGCGCGAGCCATTCGCGGAACCGCGCAATGAAAAATTACTCAGTCCGTTGATCGAAATATTTTCGCGATACGTGCCGCCGTCCACAAAAACCGCGCGGTCATTCGCGACGATCGTCGCGGCATTCTGCGCGAAAAAGTTGATCGCGGCTTGAATCGGCGTCGCGGATTTTGTGCAATTGGAAAAAATGCCGCAGTCGCTCAAAAAGCGATACGTCGTTCCGTTGAATAAAAGGTACGGATCAGGTGCCGCATTTGCAGTTGTGTTGGCGGAAGATGAACTACTTGCGGAATTCGATGCGGTGGTTGTGCTCGCGGCAGATGCTGGAGCAGAAACAGAAGTTAAAGTGGTGGAGGCGGGAGTAAAATTCGCCGGCGGATTCGTTGGCGCAGGAGTCGGGGACGCGGCAACTGGCATCGTCGTAGGACCATCGGCAAAAACCGGCGATGGCGCGAGCATTTGCGTCAACAACAACGCGGTCGCAATCAAGAGCGCGAGCGAAACTCTACGCTTCAATTTTCCCCCGAGCGAAATCCGTACAAAATAAAAACCGATACACTCGCTTTGTGCTAAAGTGCCGGTTACGCCACTCGCATTCCCTAGCCATAGGCGTCCATCTTTGGGCTAGCTAGAGATTACAGGCGTCCGGAGCAAACCTGTATTCTGTCGGGTAGATTATATGCTACCCCAATGAGTAATGTCAATTAGAAAGTCGTCAACGTTTTGCCAGCCAGAACCGTCTTCATTCCCATTCACCCGCCAATTTTTTCAAAGCCATTTTTCAAGAATAGATTGATGGGTAAGCAGATATTTCAGCGGATTGCTTTGCTTGCGCGCGCGCGCCGCGCCTCATACAACACAATCGAACCCGCGACTGCAACGTTGAGCGATTCGATCTTGCCCCACATTGGCACGCGCACCAGAAAATCGCATTGCGCGCGCACGAGCCGATGCAAGCCCGCGCCTTCATTCCCCAACACCAACGCGAGCGCGCCCGAAAAATCTACGCGCGATAATTCTTGCGCGCGCGGATCATTTTCTAATCCGATCACCCACACATTCGCGCGTTTCAATTCTTGACTGCGCCTGCGCTGGCTTTCACGACCGCCGCAGTAACGCCAACCGCGCGACGTTCCGCGATAATCACGCCATGCACACCGACGGCTTCGGCAGTTCGAAGCAAGGTGCCGAAATTTTGCGGGTCTTGGACCGCATCGAGCAACAACAAAAATGCCGGCTCGCCGCGCGTGTGCGCGACCGCCAGCAATTCTTCGACTGACGCGTACTGATACGCCGCAACTTGCGCGACCACACCTTGATGATCGCGCGCGACCGCGTCCAGTTTTTCACGCGGCACGTCTTGAACAACAATATGATTTTTCTGCGCCGCCGCAATCAATTCGCCGAGCGCGCCGCGTAGGTTTGCATCGCGCAGAATAAAAATTTTTTCAATCGCGCGCTGAGCGCGCAACGCTTCCAACACCGCGCGGCGACCGTAAAGAAATTCTGGCATATGGCAGATGGCTGATGGCAAATGGCTGATAGCAAACGCTATTCGCGATCTGCCATCTGCTATTTGCCATCCGCTATTTCGCTTTCCATTTCGTTCCCTGCGCGTTATCTTCCAACGTCACACCCAACTTTGCCAACTCATCGCGAATTTTGTCTGAGAGCGCAAATTGTTTTGCCGCGCGCAAATCATTCCGCGTTTGAATCAACAATTCGATGAAC
>JACQEA010000065.1 GCA_016200825.1 Chloroflexota bacterium
GCCGAAGCCGCGCACAACGCGCTCACCGAAGCCGGACTCTCGATCAAAGATGTGGACGCGATTTTCACCGCCGGCACATCGCCGATGGAGACCGCCGAATATCTCGGCGTGATTCCAAAATATTTCGACGGCACATCAGTCGGCGGTTCATCGTTTGTGATTCACGCCGGACACGCGGCAACGGCAATCGCGAATGGACTGTGCAACGTTGCGCTCATCACGCATGGAGAATCCGGACGATCGCGCGTGGGCGCGGGCGGTTTTCCGCAATCGCCGCAAAATATGCGCGGGCAATTCGAAGCGCCGTACGGTTTGCCCCTGCCGGTCGGCGCGTACGCAATGGCGTGTTCGCGGCATATGGCGTTGTACGGCACAACGAATGAACAGCTGGCGGAAATCGCGGTAGCGACGCGCAAATGGGCGATGATGAATCCCAAAGCGATGTATCGCGATCCTTTGACGATTCAAGATGTGTTGAATACGCGTTGGGTCGCGTGGCCCTTTCATTTGCTCGATTGTTGTCTCGTCACCGACGCGGGCGGCGCAGTCGTGCTCACTTCGATTAAACGCGCGCGCGATTTGAAAACCCATCCGGTCGCGGTGTTAGGATTCGGCGAGAGCATTGATCATTCTCTAATTTCGCAGATGCACGATTTCACTTCAGGTCCTGCGGTAGTTTCAGGCAAGCGCGCGTTTGAAATGGCGGGCGTTTCGCGCGACGATATTGATCTCGCGATGATTTACGATTCGTTCACGTACACGGTGTTGATGACATTGGAAGATTTGGGGTTCTGTAAAAAGGGCGAAGGCGGCGCATTCGTTGCGCAACAACGCACCGCGCCCGGCGGAAATTTTCCGTTGAATACAAATGGCGGCGGACTTTCGTACACGCATCCGGGCATGTACGGTGTGTTCACCTTGATCGAAGCGACGCGGCAATTGCGGCACGATTACAAAAATGAAGCCGCGCGGCAAGTCAAGGACGCGAAAATCGCGATCGCGCACGGCACCGGCGGCGTGCTAAGTTCGGCTGGCACCGCGATTCTCGCGCGATCATGAAAATTAACCACAAAGAACACGAAGAACACAAAGGAAAAAATAATTATTTCTTTGTGTCCTTTGTGCCTTTGTGGTGAAAAGATTTGAGGTGTTCCAAATGCCAGACTATACTAAACCCCTCCCCACTCCCGACCCGGTTACAAAACCATTTTGGGATTCGGTTAAAGCGCACGCGCTGCAATTACAAAAATGCGCGAACTGCGGCCGGTTTATTTTTTATCCGCGCGCGGTCTGCCCGCATTGTTTTTCGCGCGATTTGAACTGGACGCGCGTGAGCGGCCGCGGAAAAATTTATGGCTTTACGATCAGCCATCAAAAAGTGATCGCGGCGTTCGCGAACGACGTGCCGTACACGATCGCGCTGGTGGAATTGGAAGAAGGCGCGCGCCTGCTGACGAATATCGTTGACGTAGAAGCCGACCCCGCGAAAATTCGCGTGGGGATGAACGTCGTCGTCCAGTATGATGACGTGACGGAGGCTGTAACGCTACCCAAGTTCAAACCGCTGTAACTTGCGGAGGCAAGCAGACAAAAATTTGCCACAGAACCGCACAGAAGTACACAGAAAATTTTTCAATCTTTCTTCCGTGTTTTTGTGTGAGATTTTGTGGCAAATTTTTTCTTTGCGATCTGGCGGTCTAAAATTTTTTCTATGATGTCCCAACCCACCGCGCTGGAAAATCTTTTGGTGCTCGATCTCACGCGCATTCTCGCGGGACCGTACTGCACGATGCTCTTGGGCGATTTCGGCGCGCGCGTAATCAAAATCGAAGAGCCGTCGCGTGGCGATGAAACGCGTGAATATGGTCCACCTTTTACCGCGCGCGGCGCGAGCGCGTACTATCTCGCGGTCAATCGCAACAAACAAAGCGTCACGCTGAATTTGAAATCAACCGCGGGAATTGAAATTTTACGCGCGCTCGCGCGCCGCGCGGATATTCTCGTTGAAAATTTCAGAGTTGGCACGATGGACGCGTGGGGAATCGGGTACGCTGATTTGCGCGCGCTCAATCCGCGTCTCATCTATTGCGCGATCACCGGTTACGGCCAAACGGGTCCGGACAAAGATCGTCCGGGCGTTGACACGATCATTCAAGCGCAGGGCGGGATTATGAGCATCACGGGTCCCGCAAACGGCGAGCCGTACAAAGTGGGCGTTGCGATTGCGGATATTACGGCGGGCATGAACGCGGCGATCGCGATTCTCGCCGCGCTGTATCATCGCGATCAAACCGGCGCGGGCCAATTCATTGACCTCTCGCTCTTCGATTCACAACTCGGTTGGCTCGCGAATGTTGCGAGCGCGTATTTGGTTTCGGGCGCAGAACCCAAACGGTACGGCAACGCGCACGCGACCGTTGTGCCGTATCAATTAATGTCCACGCGCGATGGCGCGGTGATGTTGGGCGTCGCGACCGACCGGCAATTCCAAGCCCTGTGCAAAATAATCAATCGCGATGCGTGGGCGACCGACGCGCGGTTTGCCACGAACGCCGCGCGCGTAGTTCAGCGCGCGGAATTGATTTCCGAATTGGAAAAAATTTTTCGCGCGCGTTCAACCGCCGAATGGATGGCAGATCTCGTGCGCGCGAAAATTCCGTGCGGTCCCGTCAACGATATTCCGACCGCGCTTGCCGAGCCGCAAACGATTGCGCGCGCGATGGTGCAAACGATTGAACTCGACGGAGAAAAAATAAAAATGATCGGACCCGTGCCGAAATTTTCGCGCACGCCCGCGCGCATCGCGCTCGCGCCGCCGCGTTTGGGCGAGCAGACCGATTTGGTTTTGCGCGAACTGTTGCAGTACGACGACGCGCAGATCGCGCAGCTGCGCGCGGCGGGAACGATTTGATAGGGTGCGTGCAATGCAAATAGCAAAAAAGTTTTTCAACATTACGCCGATGCGTCTCTCACTCTGCGGAGTGAGTACGAAGCCAAAATAAAATCGCCTCCAACGCGCCGCCGCCGACCGCGCGCGCTTTATCGCTGATCGTAAAACAGTGTTCGCGCTGCGCGCGCGCGTCCACATCACCAATTTTCATTCCTTGCTCCACACTCAGCCCGTCGTGAATCAACCCGCGCACAATTCCATCAAACGGAGCTATCACTTTTTCATTTTCAACTCGCGCGATCACATCGCCTGCGACCACGCGCTCCCCAATTTCGCGAACGTTCTGCACGCGTCCCGCGATGGGCGCGCGCAAGACGCGTTCCGCGCTTTTTCCGTTGATCTCGCCCGGCACGCCCGTATTTTTTTCCGCCGCGCGCTCCCAATCCACGCGTCCCAAGTAATGACCGCGATTAGTTTCAATAATCGCGTGACAATCTACCTGCGGCGTAAATCCCGGACCCAGCGCGATCACCAATCGCGCGTCGGTGATGCGCGTGCCGGTGTTGCGCTTTGCCATTACCGCGTCAATCAAAACTTGCGGCGAAAAAAATTCGCGCGCGCGCGTTGCGGGATCGATCAGTACGGGGATGACGCCGTCATTCAAACACGCGCGC
>JACQEA010000066.1 GCA_016200825.1 Chloroflexota bacterium
ATTTCCCGGCGCGCGCGCGGAAGATTTTTTGCGCGCGCTCGCGAAAAAAGAAACGCGCGCGGCGGGACATTACTGGACGCGCGCGGAATTGAAAATGCTCGCGCGCATTGGACCCAAGCAAATGTTTGCAAGTTTAGTGTTACTGCCGATGCGTCACATTCAACGCGCGGTTAGACGACGGACGACCAACGACGAACGCCAATAGATTTTCAAATCGCATTTGGTTATTCGTCAACGGTCATTCGTCTCTGGTCGAACAAATGAAAATTGCTCTCGTGACGCCGTACGATTATCCCTATCCCGGCGGCGTGACCGAACACATCAAATATCTCGATCAACATTTCCGCGCGATGGGCCACGACACGCGCATCATTGCCGCGTCGAGCCGCGACACGGACGAGTTGAGCGATCACATTATCAAAGTGAGCGGCGCCGTCGCGGCGATGCCGTTTAGCGGCTCCAAAGCGCGCATCGCCGTCGCGCCGACGGTTTATCGCCGCGTCAAAAAAATTTTGAACGCGGAAAAATTCGACGTGGTCCACGTTCGCGTTATTACGCCGCGCGTTCAAGAGTTTGGACGGACGCATTTTCGTTTCCGACGTGGTGCGCGAGTACATCACACAATATTTTCCCGGCGATTACGTCATCATTCCCAACGGCATTGATTGCGCGCGCTTTGACGCGCCCTACCTTCAACCGATTGAACGCTTCAACGACGGTCGCCCGAACATTTTGTACGTGGGGCGGATGGATGCGCGCAAAGGTTTTCGGCATTTGATTCGCGCCTATCCGTACGTCAAAGAAAAAATCCCGGACGCGCGCTTGATCGTCGTCGGCGCGTTCAGCGATCAAGACAAAATGCCCTTCGTGCGGTACGCGCGCACGCACAAACTCAAAGGCGTGCATTTCGTCGGCTATATTTCACCGGAGGAATTGCCGCGCTATTATCGCACCGCAACAGTTTTTTGCGCGCCCTCCACCGGCTTTGAAAGTTTTGGAATTGTTTTGTTAGAAGCGATGGCGGCGGGCGTGCCGATTGTTGCCAGCAATATCGCGGGCTATTGCACGGTGATGCAGAACGACGCGCAAGGTTTGTTAGTGCCGCCCGGCGATACGCGCGCGATGGCGAACGCGCTCATCGCGCTGTTGCGCGATCCGCTCCGGCGCGCGCGCATGAGCGAGAGGGGCCGCGTCACCGCGATTTTGTACGATTGGAATTTGATCGCGGAACGCGTGTTGGATTTTTATCGCGAATTAATTTTGCGGCGCAACGCCATCGCAAAAAAACCTGCCAAGAAACGTCTGGCGCGTGTGCGGCATATGTTGCGCTTACGCGGACGCACGCGAAAAATATCGCCGTAAGAGGTACGAGTGCTCAGTAATTTTGTTCGCCAACGCGCGCAGGGTTTGCTCAATGTGGTCGCGCGCGGATTCGCGCGCATAGGTTTTACGCCGAATCGTTTGACGTTGGTCGGATTTTTCGCGACGTGCAGTGTGGGATTTTTTCTCGCCACCGGTAATTTTGTTGTGGGCGGACTATTGATCATCGCGACCGGCGCGTTCGACGCGTTGGATGGCGCGCTCGCGCGGCTGACTAATTCCGCGAGCAAGTTCGGCGCGTTCTTGGATTCGACGACGGATCGTTTTGCCGAAGGCGCATTGTTTTTAGGATTATTGTATTGGTTCAATCAGCGCGGCGTGATGGGCGCAACCTATTTAGTTTATCTTACGTTGTTAGGTTCGTTGATGGTGAGTTACGCGCGCGCGCGCGCCGAAGGCATCGGCGTGGAATGCAAAGAGGGAATGGTGACGCGCTTTGAACGGATCGCGTTACTCGTTGTGAGTTTGTTGCTGTCGGTATGGTTTGGCGACGCGGCAATTTTGATCGCGCTGATCATTCTCGCGGTGCTGACGAATGTGACCGCCGCGCAAAGAATTTGGTTGGTCTATCGCGCGACGCAATAAATTTATTTCAATTTCCCAATCAGCAAAACTCCGCCGCTATCCGCGCGCGATGTTCCCCCGTTTGTGATCGTCACCTGAATTTTATCATTCACGTTTTGTATTTTCACATCATAATCACCATTCGGTCGCAAGCCCGTGACGAGATGCGCGGTCGTGTTCGCAGGCACGGTATAAGTGACGCTTGAAAACGGCGTGAATTCTTGTTCGCGAAATAAAATTGCAATCGTCCCGACGACGACACCGGAATATTTGGTGTCGTCTTTGCTTTCAATCAGCGTGAGCGACGCGGGACGCGCGCCCGCGTCCGCGCCTTGCAAGACATGCAAAAATCGAACGCTCGTTTGATCGAGCGGCGCTTGGACGCGCAAACGAAATTCCATCGGCTCATCGCGCGCGACTTGATCCGGCAATGGCTCGGCAGATTCAGACGTGATCGCCGCGTTCAGAGGCAACAGCGTCGTGACGAAAAGATGTTGTCCTTGCGCGGTGGTCACAGTCGCGCGATTGCCGGTAATTTCCGCGCGCGTCGGTGTGTTGAGCCAAAATCGTTTAAAGCGTCCCTTCGTTCCGGTATCGGCGCGATCGTACACGATCAGAAAATCCGGTTGCAACCAAACGAGCGCGCGCGAGACGTGAACAATATCGGTGGATTGCAAAACGTTTGAATCATACAACGTGGATGAATCGCCGAGAATGTATGTATAGCCGTCGCCGAAACTGTACGTGTGCAAAATTCCGTCGCCGTTGGAATTGTAAAACCATTGCGACCCGCGTTTGTAATTTTCTTCTTGCGCGGGTTTGTTGATCGTCGTCGGTTTTGTATTTTCAACTGTGACGGTGTTGTGATAATCACTACTCCCAATACTCGCGCCCTGCCCCGCGCGTTCTTTCGTCAACCATTCGCCGCGGCGAAAAAATTCGATTTGATTCGCGTCGCCGTGTTGATGCTCAATCGTGTTCCAACCGAGTTTGTACGTAAGCCACGCCGCGTCCGCGCTCCAATCGGTGCGCGCGAAAATTCGTCCGACCCCGGGCGCGAGGTACGCGCGCGGAATCAATGGGCGCGGATCAGGCAGTTGTTGAATCGCGGGATCGAACAACAGAAAAGAGAAAATTGTTTTGCGCGGCGATTGAAAATTATTTGGTGATGGCGCTTGTAAATTTTGCGCGATCCAACGCGCGGTCGCCGCGCGCGCCGCGTCATCATTGCGCGCGTAATACAGCGCAAGCGGCGCGAATAATTCGATCACGCTTTGTGCGGACAAATCGCGCGTGTCGCCGTACGTCGCGAGCGGATAATAACGCGCGCCCGTTCGCGTTTGTTTGGGCGCGGGCGCGGACGACGCGAGATACGCGGTCAACACATCGTTCCAAAACGGCGCGGCGCGCAAAACAACTTGCGCGCCATATTGCGCGGGATTGTCTTGCCCCGCGGTGTTGAGCGCGAATAAAAATTGCGCGACCGCGCCTAATTGTTCCGTGCCATAATCCATGCCCTCGGCGGCAAGCCCGCCGCGAATTTCGTACCGCAGCGCGTAATCCAAAACATAGAGCCACGCGCCGGTTGCATTTTTC
>JACQEA010000067.1 GCA_016200825.1 Chloroflexota bacterium
GAACCGTACTACACCGACATTCGCGGCGGACGCAAACCATCACCAGAAAATTTACGCGAACTGATTACGCGGTATCAGAAAGTTGGTGGCAAGACACCGCTGCTCGAAATCACGCGCGAGCAGGCGCGCGCGCTTGAAAAAGAGTTGGGCGAAAACTTTCGCGTGTACGTTGGCATGAAGCATTGGCATCCGTACATCGCGCAAGCGATTGAGGAAATTGGGCGCGACGGATCGACGCGCGTGATCGCGCTCCCGCTCGCGCCGCATTACTCGCGGTTCAGCATCGAAGGTTATTTTCAGCGCGTGCGCGACGCAATCCAGAAATTGAACGCGCCGCTGGATGTGACGTACGTGGACAGCTGGAACGATCATCCACTCTTCTTGCGCGCAATCGCGGAGAAAATGGAAGAGGCGCGGCGAAAATTTGGCGCGAGCGGTTGGGATGACATCCAAGTAATTTTTTCCGCGCACAGTTTGCCTGAAAAAATTTTGCAATCGAACGATCCGTATCCGCAGGAGTTGCGCGAGACGTGCGAGGGTGTGGCGTCGTTGATCGGATTGAAGCAGTGGCGGTTTGCGTATCAGAGCGCAGGACGGACGGGAGAAAAATGGTTGGGTCCAGATATTTTGGAGACGTTAGCGGTCATTGCGAGCGAAGCGAAGCAATCCCCAAACCGCGACGCGGAGATTGCTTCGTCGCGAAGTGCGCTCCTCGCAATGACAGAGAAAAACGTACGCCGCGTGTTGATCGCGCCGATCGGTTTCGTTGCCGATCATCTGGAAATTTTATACGACATTGACGTGGAATGCGCCGCGCGCGCGCATGAATTAGGCATCGAACTCAAACGAACTGGATCATTGAATGCAGACCCAACGTTCATCTACGCACTCGGAGCAATCGTAAGTAAGGAAATAGCAAAACGTCCGTAAGGTCACTGCGAAAACGCGATAAGCGCAAAGTACAAAACAAAAACTGACGCTGCAATATTTTTCGCCGATATTGCAGCGTCAGCTATTACCAGAGTTTAAGAGGATGCCCCCAAGGGAATTCGAATCCCTGTCTTGGCCTTGAAAGGGCCACGTCCTAGTCCCCTAGACGATGGGGGCGAATTTATTTTTTTCATTGTAGCGAATCGGAACAGAATGTCAAATACGAATTAGACTTTATGCGAAACACTTGCACCTGCGGCAAGTGCAGGTGTAATTTTTACCGCCAAGACGCCAAGCGCGCGAAGGAAAAAACTGAAGCTTTCACGCTTGTTTTATTGTTTAATCTTGGCGTTCTTTGCGTCTTTGCGGTGAGATTTTTTATTCAGAATAAGGTCTATTTCATTTATCAAATCGCTGACGCGTCCTCACTTGATTCCAATTCTAACCCGATAGCAAAAATACCAGCGCGATAATTTTTCGCCGAGCAATCGCTGCGCGCGCTCACGCAATTGGTCTACACCAATTTCAGATTCGCTCAATCCGCGTTTCAACAACGTCGCGACCCCGCCTTGACTGAGCGCGAGGCCGATCAAACGTTGTGCGTTTCCCGTTTCAACGTGATGCAAAACCACTTCATTCACGTACCGAAATTTTCCGCTCGCCTGCATCCGCGCGAGATGACCCGCTTTATCCAGACGAACCACGCCCGGATAAAATCCGCGCGCGTTGCCCAGCGTTTCCGCGTGGGTCATGAATTCTTCGTACGCGCGTTGCGCTTCCCAATCTATAATCGGTGGCCAATCGCAATCGTACGCGGCGAACACGCCGCCGTCGCGTAAAATCCGCGCGCTTTCTGCGAACGTCGTCACTGGCTCCATCCAATGTAACGATTGCGAACACGTCACAATATCCGCGCATTCATCCGGCAAATCGGTACGCGATGATGAACCCTCGCGAAATTCTACGTTGCGCGCGCTGCCGTTCGCGTTTTGTCGCGCGCGCGCAAGCGCGCGCATCTCCGCGCCCGGTTCGATACCAATCACGCGTTCAGAATGTTCCGCCCAAAATGATGTGGACAAACCTGTGCCGCTTCCCAAATCCACAACGAGACGCGGGCGATCCATTCGCGCGAGTTGGGTCAGTACGGTGATGAGTTCGCGCGGAGGTTGAGGACGATACGCGTCGTATAGATCCGCGAAACCGGCAAAGCGTTCGACGTTGGCAGGATTAGCATCGCTTGAAATTTTTACCGTCATTGTAAAACTTTTAGATGCTTGAGGTTGGAAGTTGGAAAACGCGAATCCAATTTCCAAATTCTAATTTCCATTTTCTAATCTCTAGACCGGCGGCCATGGAATATGCGGCCAATCGAGCGGAGGATCGGGATAAACGCCGCGCGCGATCAAATCATCCGTGCGCGCGCGCAACGCGCGCAGCTCGCGCCGCGTCAGCAATTGTTCCAATTCGCGCGCCGATGCGTCTGCTTGATCTAAACACGCGCGCAACGCGCGCGCGCGATCCAAAATCTCGCGCGGGATGGCTTGACCCACGAAATCCCAAATGACGGTGCGGAGTTTGAATTCTTCGTGGAACGTGAGACCGTGATCAATCGCCCAAATTTTTCCAGCGGGATCGGATAACACGTGACCGCCCTTGCGGTCGGTATTGTTCACGATTGCGTCAAAAACTGCGATGCGTTTCATTTCCGCGCGTTGCGCGGCGCGTAAGGTAAAATAATTTTCCGCCGCGCGGAACTCGATAAACAATTGCACCGCGCCAATTCCAAACGGACCCTCGCGCAAAACCGTCGGCGGAATATTCGGAAAGCCAAGCATTTGGCTGACGATGTACGCCGCCACTTCGCGATTGACGAGCGTGCCCGTTTCAAAATCCCATAACGGTCGCTCGCCGCGCGCGGGTTTGTACGTCACAAAATATTCTGCGCGCGCCCAGCGCACGCGCGCGAGAAACGCGTTATTGGAACTGTTTAGCAAATGCTCTTGCAATTCCAATTCGCCGTCTCGCAACGCGCGCAAAATCGGCGCATCGCTCTCCGCGCGTTTCGCTGCATCCGTCGTTGTTCTCCCCTTAACTATTTTCGCGTCCATCGCATTGATCGCGCGCTAATCTAGCGTTGCCTGTGCGCCATGTCCATTGCGTTTGGGACAAAAATGTCCGGCGGGATCAATCGGTCGTCCGCACAAAACACACGTGGGTCGTCCGCCCGCGACAATTTCCGCGGCGTGCCGCGCGAGCGCGCGCATTTGATCGCGCGTTGCCCAAAAGCGCATCACATCGAGCGTGATCGGATTTTCTTCGGCGGGCACTGCATACGCGACGATCACAATTAATTCGTGATCGTTATCGTACCCCAAACCGAGTTGGCCAATCCGAAATACCGGTTCAACCGGTTGAGATAATTCCATTTCCAGCGCAGAAATATTCGGCGTTTGATTTTTTTCACCCAAACGTTCCAATAACTCATCAACCCCGCGCGCGAGCGCCGCGATCTGTTCCTTTTCCGCGATCAATGTGACAATCGTCGCGCCTTGTTGCCCTTGCAAATAAAAAGTTCGTTTGCCCGGTTCGCCGATCACGCCAACAGTAACGTGCGTGACCGGATTGAGATCGTAAATAATATTTGCTTCTGGCATTGGCTTATTTTCCTTTTGCTCTTTGTCGTCGTCTGATGGTTGGGGCGCAGGATTCAGCGCGGGAATCGCGCCTTTGTCGTTGAGACGATAAAGCGTCGGACGCTCTCCGCCAAAAAATAAAATGCTCACCGCCGCGGGATCAATCGCGATGCGTTGAAATTGATTGAGATCGAGTCCAAGATAATGCGCAATCGCGGCTTTGAGTGGATCCGCGTGCGAAACGACCGCGACA
>JACQEA010000068.1 GCA_016200825.1 Chloroflexota bacterium
CGCGCTCGGTCCTTGCGCAACGCGCGGCAATTGCGCGACCACGGAACGCGCCGCGACTTGATCGCGCGGCAAACCAACATACGCGTCGTTCAACCAATTCGATTGAGTCGCGTTGCCGTTTGATTTGAGATAATCAATGAATCGCGGGAGCGCGAGCCATTTGCCCGCATCAATCACACCGTCCACTTGCGGCACTTCACTTTGCACTTGCGCGCCATATCGCGAAATCAAACAGCCCGCGCCGATCAGTAATTGTCCATCGCGTTTTTGATCGCCGAGTTCGCGCATTGCCGCGAGTGATTCCGCGCGCGCGGCTTGCAAGAATCCGCACGTGTTGACGATCATCACGTCCGCCTCGCGCGGGTTTTCCGTCGCGCGCAAGCCCGCGTTTTGCAACAAAGAACCGATTCCATCGGAATCGGCAGTATTTTTCGCGCACCCGAGAGTGCGAAGGTAATAGCGCATTACAAAATCCTAATTCAAAATTGTTTTCGTCACGGTCGGCGTCGGAGTTTCGATATTAAATGTTGGTGTCGGCGTTGCAGTTGGAATTGGTGTCGGCGCTTTGGGTGGAGTCGGCTTGACGCTAACGGGCGTTGCTTTGCTGTTCGCCGTCCATTGCCGTTCCATCAAAGTTTTTTCCGCGAACACTGCCGCGAGCACGCGCTTGCCGTTAAAATAAATTTCCGCGCCCTTCGCGTTCTCCACGCGAAAGTACAACGAATCTTTCGCGCTCCACGAACGCGACGTACCTGGATCCATCGCCCCATTGAAAACTAAAACGCCATTTATGCCGACGATCACTTTGATATTTTCAATCGCGTCGATATCGAGATTGAGCGGCAAGCTCGAATCAAGCGCGCGTTGTGCGCGCGTTGTACGCGTCGGCGTGGGATTGCCGGGAAAAGTTGCAAAGGGCGGCGCAGTCGCGGCGAAAGTTGGAATTGGAGTTGACGCCCCGGGCGGAAGTGGAAGCGTGACGGTGGGCAAGGCGCGCGTGATTGTGGGCGTGCGTCGCGTTGCGTTGCTTACGGCGGTGCTCAATTGATTCAGCGCGAAAAATCCGCACGCGAAAAAAATAATAATTGCGAGAATGCCAATGCCGATGAGCGCGGGTAACGGAAGTGGAATGCGCGCGGTTAAATCGCGCACGAGCGAAGGCGGCGCCTTGCGCGGAAATATTCCTTCCGTATTCAACTGTTCCGGCGGAGGGAAAGTTAATTCTTGGGGCGACTCCTCCGCGATTGTTTCCGCATCGGGCGCGATCGGGGGCGCAACTGGATTTTCGCGCGCGCGCGGCGCGGGACGCGTAGGAAGTTTAAACGAAAAATTTTAGCGCGCCGTGGGCGGCGGCGCGATGGGTTGCGGAATAGGCTTAGGTTTGGGCGGCGCGGTAAGATCGGAAATTAACAGGCGCAACGCTTCTTGCGAATCCGCGCCGAGATAAGCCGCGTACGTGCGAATCAAGCCGCGCAGAAATGGCTCGGGCGGAAGTTGAGAAAAATCACCCGCCTCGAGCGCCTCGATAATATTCGCGCGGATGCGCGTATCAATTTCAATTTGCAGTGGTGCCAGCCCGCGCGTTTCCCGCGCGTGACGCAAATAGTCACCGACCAAAGCCATCGCAATTGTTATAACCGTTGTAAAATCAATTGTCAAATCTTGTGCGCCACTTTTGCTTGTGATATAATTTTGGCGATGGAAAATCCTCCCATGCGCCGCCGCGTCTCGCGCGCCCAACGCGAACGCGCGCTAGTGCGGAATATTTTTTTGCTGAGTTGCCTCGCGCTCTTTTTGTGCGGCGCGACTTTTTTTGGTTTTCAAACTTTTGAGACCGCGCGCCAAGCCGTACTAGTTTTTGGCGCGCCCGATTTGGGCACGCTCATCGAACCCGACGCCGCGATCACAACCCCGCGCGTGAATCCGCCGAATCTCGCCGCGGGCGAACGCGTAAATTTTTTGCTGTTGGGAATTGATCGCCGTCCGAGCGAACGCTGTCCATGCCGCACGGATACGATGATGCTCGCGACGCTCGATCCAAAAACAAATACCGCGGGCGTGGTGACGATTCCGCGCGATTTGTTTGTGCCCATTCCCGAAGTGGGTGAGAATCGAATCAACACCGCGAATTTTTACGGCGAGTTGTACAAATATCCCGGCGGCGGACCTGCGCTCGCGAAGAAAACCGTCGAATATAATTTTGGGCGGCGCGTTCATTTTTACGTGCTGGTAGATTTCAGCGGCTTTCGCAAAGCCGTAGATGCGATTGGCGGAATTGACGTTGACGTTGCTAAAGCGATTGACGATCCAAATTATCCCGACGAAAATTTTGGGGTCAAACATATTTTTATTCCGCAAGGCAAAGTGCATATGAACGGCGAACTCGCGTTGGAATACGCGCGCGCGCGCCACACAACCGACAACGGCGATTTCGGCAGATCCAAACGTCAGATTCAAGTCTTGTTGGCGATTCGCGACAAGGCATTGCGCTTGGATATCATTTCCAAATTGCCGAGTCTAATTCAGTCGTCGTGGGGAATTATCGAAACAGATATTCAGCCGCAAGATGTCATTCAACTCGCGCAGCTCGCGTCAAAAGTAAAAACCGAAAGTATCAAGACGGCGTTTATTGACGAAACAATGACGGTGCAATTTCGCAACAATCAAAACGCAGTAGTGTTGTGGCCTGATCGCGTCAAGATTGGGCGATTGATGGATCAAATCATTCCGGATAACAATACGATGGCGGATCAAATGAGCCGCGTGCAACAAGAAGCCGCGCAAATATTGGTGCTAAACGGTACTGGCTCAACGGTCGTTGCCGAACAAGCCGCGCGTTTTTTGCAAGCGCAAGGGTTTCAGGTTAACGCGATTGGAAACGCGGATCGCGCGGACTATGCCAAAACAGTTCTCGTGGATATGAACGGAGAAAAAATCGCGACGGTGAGCGCGCTCGCGAAAATATTTCATGTTGATCCCAGCAATGTTCGTAAAGGGGTTGGAATAAAAGGTGAACCGGATTTACGCGTCATTATCGGCGCAGACTGGACGCCGCCATCATCGCCGTAATCTTGATTGCCAAGTCGAAAGATTGATGTTACACTCGTCGCGATTTCTGGAGAGAGCATGCCCGCGCAAGCATTGTATTTGAAATATCGCCCGCGCTCATTCGATCAAGTGGAAGGGCAAGATCACATCACGCGCACGCTGAAGAACGCGCTCGCGTTGGGGCGGGTCTCGCACGCGTATTTGTTTACGGGTCCGCGCGGCACCGGCAAAACTACGATGGCGCGCATCTTGGCAAAAGCTGTAAATTGTCTGGCGGAAAAGGAAAATGAAAAACCAGATAATACCTGCGCGATTTGTCGCGCGATCAACGAAGAACGCTTGCTCGATTTAATCGAAATTGACGCGGCATCGAATCGCGGGATTGATAATATTCGCGAACTGCGCGAGAAAGTTGGCTTTCGTCCATCGGACGCGCGCTATCGGGTCTATGTTGTTGACGAAGTGCATATGTTGACGGTGGAAGCGTTTAACGCGTTGCTGAAGACGCTGGAAGAACCGCCGCCGCATGTGATCTTTGTTCTCGCGACGACCGATCCTCAAAAAATTCCCGCGACCGTACTCTCGCGCGTGCAACGCTTGGATTTCCGGCGACTGACGATTCCAGAAATCATCGCGCGGCTGCGCGAGATTGCCGAAAAAGAAAAATTGAAAACCGAACCCGCCGCGCTCGAAATTATCGCGCGCTATTCGGGCGGCGGCATGCGCGATGCGATTAGTTTGCTCGATCAGCTTGCATCGTACGGCAGCGGTGAAGTTACGTTGGCGCAAGTGGAAAATTTGCTTGGCGCGGCTTCGCGCGTATCGGTGAATCAATTGATTGGCGCGCTCGCGCGTAAAGAAGTCGGCGCAGGCTTGACCGTCATCGCGAATACAATTGATGGCGGCGCAGACCCGCGACAATTTGCGCGCGAGATCGTCGAGTATTTGCGCGCGCTATTACTCGCGAAAGCAGGAAACGTGAATGCGTTGCCCTTGACGGCGGAAGCGCAAACGGAAATTCAAGAACTGGCCGAACTATTTTCGATTCCGCAAATTTTGTTGAACACGCGATTGTTCAATCAAGCCGCGTATGAATTACGCGCCAGTACAAATCCGACGCTGCCGTTGGAACTTGCATTCGTTGAAGCAATTGCTGATCCTATCGCGACAGAGCGCGCGCCTTTTGTTTCAACCCCGCGCGAATCGCCGCGCCCCGCGCCAATTGTGCGCGAGACGAAATCAATCGCGAATGTTACGGCGGTTAAAACCGAGCCAGCGGAAGCAAAAAAAAATATCGAGCTGAACAAGGGTGAGACACTTTCGGTTGAAACGTTGAATGCAAATTGGAGCCGCGTGCTTGATCGGATTAAAGTTTATAACAAAATTGTCGCGGCGATGTTGCACAATACTGAATTCGTCAAAGTCGAAGGCGATTTGGTGGTGTTGGGTTTTCACTACGAAGCGCACGCGGAGAAATTTGAAAAACAGGCGAATGGCAAAACGTTGATTGAACGCTCGTTGCGCGAAATTTTCGAGCAACCCTATCGCGTAAAATGTATTCTGTCACCGAAAAAAGCAAAATTGAAAGCGGTCGAACAAGATCCATTGGTGCAAGAAGCGCGCAAGATGGGCGGCGAGATTTCGCGGATACACGACTAGAACTCGTTTCAAAAACCCGAACAAGTGTTTGTCATTTCGAGCGAAGCGAGAAATCTCCGAGCGGAAAACAAGATTTCTCGGTCACTTCGCTCCCTCGAAATGACAATTCGGTATTTTTGAAATGACTTCTAGAGAATGAATCTCACCGCAAAGCATGCCCTGAGTACGTTCGCTTCGCTCAGTATAAACTCCGCGAACGGGACGCGAAGGGCGCAAAGAAAAAAATATTTATTTCTTCACGAGCTTGTGTTTGGATTTAACAAATGAATTGGAGTAAATCAAATGGCTAAAGGAAAAGGCGGTGGACGCGGAATGCCCGCGCCGAGAAACGCTGCGCGTCCAGCGAATTCGCAAAATATGTTGCAATCACTGCAACAAAAAATGTTGGAGGCGCAGGAAGCATTAGCGAATGATACGATTGATGTGAGTGTTGGGGGCGGCGCGGTCACGGTGGTGATGAGTGGCAAACAAGAATTGCGCGAATTGAAAATTTCGCCGGAGGCGATGAGCGCGGGCGATGTGGATATGTTGCAAGACTTAATTATCGCCGCGGTGAACGAAGCATTAGGAAAATCGCAAGAGTTGGCGGCGCGACGTATTAGTACGGTGACCGGTGGATTGAATTTGCCGGGGCCGACTTAGCAGATGGCTGATAGCGTATGGCATATCGCAAATGCGGTTGCCATCTGCTATCAGCCATTAGCCATCCGCTACTATGGATACTACTCCTCGCACAGTAACGCGACTGATTGAAGAATTTCATCGTTTGCCGGGAATTGGTCCCAAGACCGCGCAGAGATTGACGTTTTATTTGCTGCGCGCGCCGAAGGATCAAGCGAAAGCATTAGCCGATGCGCTCGTGGATTTGAAAGAGCGGATTGTGACGTGTTCGATTTGCGCGAATATCGCGGAAGAAAATCCGTGCGCGATTTGTCGCGATGATGCGCGCGAGCGCAGTATCGTTTGTGTCGTGGAAGAGCC
>JACQEA010000483.1 GCA_016200825.1 Chloroflexota bacterium
GCAACGCACATTCGATTTGGATCCGACCGCGCCGGGATAAACTTTCAACAACCCGCGATACGATGTGCGACCCCCATCTTTCGAAATTGATTTTGACGAAATCAACGACGTGGTGTTCGGCGCGCCGTGCACCACTTTGCCGCCCGCGTCTTGATGTTGACCTTTGCCCGCGAACGCGACCGAAAGAATTTCTCCATGCGCGCCCTTGCCCATCATATACACGCTCGGATATTTCATCGTGAGCTTCGAGCCGAGATTGCAGTCCACCCATTCCATCGTCGCGTCTTCTTGCGCGACCGCGCGTTTAGTCACGAGATTGTAAACGTTGTTCGACCAATTTTGAATGGTCGTGTAACGCACGCGCGCGCCTTTATTCACGACAATTTCCACGACCGCGCTGTGCAATGAATCGCTTGAATACATTGGCGCGGTGCAACCTTCTACATAATGCACGTACGACCCTTCATCCGCGATAATCAACGTCCGCTCGAACTGGCCCATATTTTTCGCGTTGATGCGAAAGTACGCTTGCAATGGCATTTCCACATGCACGCCCGGCGGAACGTAAATGAACGATCCGCCCGACCACACCGCGCTATTGAGCGCGGCGAATTTATTATCGGCCGGCGGAATGATCGTGCCGAAATATTTTTTCACCAGATCGGGATGTTCCGCGAGCGCTTGATCCATGCCCAAGAAAATCACGCCTTGCTTCGAGAGACTCTCTTGAATCGAATGATAGACCACTTCGGATTCGTACTGCGCGCCTACGCCCGCGAGAAATTTCTTTTCCGCTTCCGGAATACCGAGCCGGTCAAAAGTGTTCTTGATATCAGAAGGCACGTCGTCCCACGATTGTTCGGATTTGTCGGTCGCGCGCAAAAAATAATAAATGTTGTCAAAGTCAATGTCGTTGAGGTTGCCACCCCATTGCGGCATCGTCTTTTTGTAAAACACTTCGAGCGCGCGCAAACGAAACTTGCGCATCCAATCCGGTTCGTTTTTCATCCACGAAATTTCTTCGACGATATCGCGATTGAGTCCCTTCTTCGCCTTAAAGACGTACTTTTCCGGATCGAAAAATCCGTACTTGGCTTTGTACTCTGAACCCGACGCGCCGATGTCAAACGTCGCGGGTTGTTTTTGATCAGACATTTTTTCCTCCCGAGTTGCAAGTTGTTACTTGCCGCTTGAAACTTCCTCTTTGATCCAATCGTACCCTTTATCTTCCAACTGGAGCGATAACTCCGGTCCGCCGGAGATTGCCATCTTGCCGTTGACCAGCACATGCACAAAATTCGGCTTGATGTAATTCAAAATGCGTTGATAGTGCGTGATAACGAGAATGCCCAGATTCGATCCCGCGAGCGCGTTCACGCCTTCCGAAACAATTCGCACCGCGTCAATGTCCAAGCCGGAATCCGTTTCATCTAGTATCGCGATTTCGGGATTCAGAACCGCCATCTGCAAAATCTCGACGCGTTTTTTTTCGCCGCCGCTAAAGCCATCGTTCAAATAGCGCGTCGCGAACGACGGATCGAGTTTCAGCGTTTCCATTTTTTGCAAAACCAATTTGCGAAATTCGGGAATCGCGATTGGTTTGCTTGCGCCGTTCTTGGAATTGGTGCGGCGTTTCGCGTTGACCGCCATACGCAAAAAATTCGCGACGGTTACGCCGGGAATCGCCATTGGATATTGAAACGCGAGGAATAAACCTTTTTGCGCGCGTTCATCCGCGCCCCATTTCAAAATACTTTCGCCTTTGTAGCGAATGTCGCCTTGCGTCACGGTGTACTTCGGATGTCCTGCCAACGTGTTCGCGAGCGTAGATTTGCCGGAACCATTTGGTCCCATGACTGCATGAATCTCACCTTTGCTGATCGTCAGATCAATGCCGCGCAAAATTTCTTTGCCTTCGACCTCGACGTGCAAGTCTTGGATGACTAGATCATTTGCCATGCTGAATGCAATGCTCCTTGATAAAAGTACTCATCCATTGTAGAGTGATGGGCTTAAAACGATGTAAGAATGGAAAGAGTGTCGTAAAGATTGTGTTAGAGTAGGGGCGAAGCATTTGCCTGATCGAAATCCATTTCTGGATTGGCTGGATTGAGCCAGATGGATTTCCGCAAATTTGGATCCGTGCAAATGCTTCGCCCTTACCGAAGATCACGTCCATAACGCGGTGCTTAAATATCGGTCGCCGCTATCCGGTAAAATCGCGATGATAATTCCCGTTTCAATTTCTTGCGCGATCTGACGCGCCGCGGCGATTGCCGCGCCCGCGCTCAACCCAACAAACAATCCCTCTTCGCGCGCAACGCGATGCGCTTCGCGATATGCGGCTTCCGTTTCAATCGCGATTTGTTTGTCCGCGAGTTGCGCGTCGTAAATGCCCGGCACAATCGCGCTCTCCATATGTTTCAACCCTTCGATGACTTGCAATTCGTCTGCCGGTTGCACTTCAATTAATTGAATTGCCGGATTGAATTCTTTCAAGCGCGCGCCCGCGCCCATCATCGTTCCGCTCGTTCCAACTCCCGCGACAAAATGTGTAATCATTCCGCGCGTTTGCTCCCAAATCTCCGGCGCGGTCGTCGTGTAATGCGCGTGGACGTTCGCGGAATTGTTGTATTGATCGGCGTAAAAATATTTTTGCGCGTCCCGCGCCAGTTCGCGCGCCCGCACAATCGCGCCGTCACTGCCTTCCAACGGATCGCTCTCGATCAATTCCGCGCCGTACGCGCGCGCAATCTTTTTGCGTTCCACACTTACATTCGCGGGCATCACCAACGCGACGCGATAACCGAGCGCCGCGCCGATCATCGCGTAGGCGATTCCGGTATTGCCGCTCGTCGCGTCGAGCAAAATTTTTTCGCGCGTGAGTTGTCCGCTTGCTAGCGCGCGTTCAAAAATAAATTTTGCCGCGCGGTCTTTGACACTTCCGCCCGGATTAAACCATTCGGCTTTCCCAAAAATTTGTGTGCGCGCGTTCGGCGATTGGAGTGGAATGAGCGGCGTGTTGCCAATGTGCGCGATGAGCGATGGAATTTCCAACTTTTATCTTCCAATCTCTAATCTCATTTCATTCGTCGGCTTGAATCCCAGCGATTCGTACAACGCGCGTCCATCGTCGCTCGCGTGCAATATCACAGTGCGGATGTTATTCGCGCGGCACCAATCCAAAATGGTGGTCGTTAATTTTCGCGCCAGCCTTTTGCGCCGA
>JACQEA010000001.1 GCA_016200825.1 Chloroflexota bacterium
ATCCGCGAGATACAAATTCCCTGTGACGTTGTTCCCACCCTTCGCCCAAAAAGACCAGGTCTCACCTTGCGAGGTGAAGGGATACGACCACACACGCGTATAGCAACAAGCTTGATTGTTGAATTGCAACGCGCCATTTGCGTTGTGACCATCCGTACTCACCCACGATGTGTACGAATCCGCGACAAAGGGCGAGAGCCCTGCGCCGAACGCGCCGCCGATTTTTCTCGGGTCCCCAAAATATGAATTCGTCGCGTTCGTGATCGAAATATCCGAGACCGCGCCGCTCGTGCCCGTGAAGAAAATCGAGATGTGCGCGCCCACGTATGCCGAGAGATCGCGCGTGAAACTTTGAAACGCGCCCGACAAACTTCCTGCTGCTGTAAGATCGTTGCGCGTTGCCGAATCCCAGTTGTATACGCTCGGAGTTACCGAGCCGCAGCAACCGCCCGTATCCGACGTCGCCCAAAAGGTCAACGTCGCACCGCTTGTCACTGTGAAAGGTTTAGAGCCGATCCACGCGCCGTTGATATTCGCGCGACCGCAGGTGCCGTGACCGCTCGCTGTCCAATTGCCGCCGTAAACAATCCAATCGTGTTGCGACGCGTTCAAGCAACCGTTGATCGGCACGGTGTCAGCAAATGCGAGTTCGGGACGCAAAGCGATTACCGACAAGATGAAGATGCACAAAGCGAAAAATCTTTTCATCATCACGCTCTCCGCACCTTTTCGTAAAATTCTTGCGTGTCAATCCGCGTCAGTTCTTGCCCTTCTTCATCGGTCGCGATCAAGGTAGTCTATTCACCAGGATGCCCCGCCTCTTCAAGACCCGACCATTCAATGAAATCGGAATACGCGTTCTCGCTGAGCCAGAAATTTTGACCCGCCATTGAGACGCGTCGACTCTTGCGTGGTTTGCGCTGCGACATGTCAGATAGAATTTGACTGAGCGTCCGCCGCAACTCGGGAATTACAAGCCAGAGACGACATTCTTCTTGGCAGGTTACCATCTTATTCTTGCCAAGGAGAAGGTCGCGGGTTCAAATCCCGTCTTCCGCTCTTCAGGACCACCGGAACTTTTAGGTGGTCTTGATTTTTTTCTATCCGCCGGTATGTTATAATCGGATCGGAGCAACCGATGGCGATTCCCGAAAAAATTTTTCTCGATATCCAACCCGCGCTCACGCAACTACGCGATCAGGACGTACCGCTTAGCCCCGCGCTTTTGAGCGCGCTGTCCGCGTTAAAGAAAAACGATCTCACCGCTTTCGCCGCGACGTGGATCGAATTACCGGTTGAACGGCGGCGGCGCGCCGCACAGTTGTGGGTCGAACTTGCGGAAGCGAATGCGCAAATGGATTTCAACGCGCTCTTTCGTTATCTGCTCAACGACGACGACGCGCAAGTTCGCGTGTCCGCGATTGATGGCTTGTGGGAAGATGAAGACCCCGCGCTCGTAAAACCGTTGATCGGATTTTTGCGGAGCGATCCGGACGCGCGCGTGCGCGCGGCGGCGGCAGATTCGCTGGGCAGATTTGTTTTGCTTTCGGAATATGATCGTCTCGGATCGTCGCTCGCGAATTTGGCGCATGAAGCATTGTTCGCAACTCTGCGCGATGCATTAGAGCCCGCGCCGGTTCGCGCGCCCGCGCTTGAATCGCTCAGCTACTCGAGCCGCGACGGCGTCCGCGATTTACTTGCCGCGGCGTACGATAGCGACGAAGCGCAAATGCGCGTGAGCGCGATTGCAGGCATGGGACGCAGTGCGGATACGAGTTGGTGTGAAACCGTCGCGGCGGAACTCGATTCGCCGGATCCGCGTATGCGTTTTGAAGCGGTGCGCGCGGTCGGCGAACTAGAATGTCGCGAGCAAATCAATCGCGTTCTCGAAATGCTCGACGACAGTGATCGCGAAGTGCAAATCGCCGCGATTGGCGCGCTCGGGCGGATTGGCGGCAAACGCGCGAAAAACGCGCTGACTCAAATTGCTCAAGCGGATGATGCAGTCTTGGCGCCTTTGGCAGAAGACGCGCTCGCCGAGTTGACCTTTTATGATGATTTAGATTTGCCGCTAATCGAACTCGACGCGGACGATCAAGCCGATGATAAGATCGAATCAGATCAAGCCGAGACGGACGAAGACGACGAAGCATAGAGGAAAATAAAAATGGCGGATCTTTTTTTCGATCTCGAAACACAAAAATCGTTTGATGAAGTAGGCGGGCGCGAAAATTTACAATTGTTGCGCGTCTCGGTCGCGGTCACGTTGGACGGCGAGACGGGCGAGTTCAAATCATTTTCCGAAAACCAAGTGCCCGCGCTGATTGACGATTTGAAACGCGCGGCGCGCGTGATTGGATTTAATGTGCGGCAGTTTGATTATCGAGTTCTAAAATTTTATTCGGCAGAACGATTGAACGATTTGCCGACGTTAGACTTGTTAGAGGATTTGCACAACACACTTGGTTTTCGCGTTAGTTTGGACGCGCTCGCGCACGCGACACTGGGCGCGCAAAAAATCGCGGATGGCTTGCAAGCGATTCGTTGGTTTCGCGCGGGGCGCGTCGAGGAGTTGATTGAATATTGCAAAGCCGATGTCGCGTTGACGCGCGATTTGTTCGAGTTCGGCAAGGCGCGCGGGTACATGGAATTTTTCGATCGCGCCGGAATGAAGAAACGCGTGCGCGTGGAATGGAAATAAATCCGCGCGCTATAATTCAGGTTGCGTTGTTGGGAAATTGAGTTATAATTGGGGCGTCCTCGATTTTCACCTAGGGCGTGTATGCAAAATCTTCGTACAAGATTCTAGAGCGTTTGGCAAATAAGTTTTTCAACGAAGCCAGTGGCAATAAACCTTTTTGCATACACGCCCTAATTATTTCAAACCCAGTGATTGCGAATCACTTTCAGAGGAGGTGATGCGGCACACGCGATCCCATCACTCATTGCTCAACGCAGAGATTCTAAATTCAAGGAGGAGAAACTATGTCTAAACGTGTTTGGTTTGTGATCGCGCTTGCCTTAGTGCTTGCGCTGGTTATCGCGGCTTGCGCGCCGGCCGCGGCTCCTGCTCCGGCTGCCGCGAAGAAAAAAGTGGGCCTCGTTACCGACGTGGGTGGTGTGAATGATAAATCGTTCAACCAATCCGCGTGGGAAGGCACTCAGAAAGCCGCGAAAGAATTGGGTTGGGACGCGAAATTTATCGAATCCAAACAACCCACCGATTACGAAAAGAACATTGATCAGTTCGCCACGGAAAAGTACGATGTAGTCGTCACCGTTGGATTTCTGATGGGCGATGCGACCGCCGTCAAAGCGCGGCAATACAAAGATATTAAATTCGCGATTGTTGACAACGCGTACTTCCCCACCAAAGATTCGGTCGCGTGCGGTGACAAAGTAAAAGATTGCTACGCCGATGGTGGACTGACCAACGTGACGAGTTTGATGTTTCAAGAAGACGAAGTTGGTTTCCTCGCGGGTGTGGTCGCGGGCGGGATGACCAAAACCAATACGGTGTGCAGTGTGTCCGGTATGGAAATTCCGCCGGTCGTGCGTTTCGTCGTTGGTTATCAGAACGGCGCGAAATACGCGAACGACAAAGTGAAAACGTTGAACACGTACATCCCATCGTTCATTGATCCGGCGAAAGGCAAAGAAACCGGACAATCTATGATCGCGCAAGGTTGTGATGTTGTGTTCGGCGTCGGCGGCAACACCGGCAACGGCGGTTTGCTCGCGTTCAAAGAAAAGAATTTGATCGCGATTGGTGTGGATGTGGATCAGTACAACACCTATCCCGAAGTCAAGGACGCGCTCGTGACTTCGGCGCAGAAAAATGTGGACACGGCCGTGTACAATTTCTTGAAAGCAGTTGCCGATGGATCGGTGAAAGCCGGTTACAATACTGCCACCTTGAAGAACGGCGGCATCGGTCTCGCGCCGTATCACGATTGGGACGCCAAAGTTCCGGCCGCGGTAAAAGACAAAGTGAAAACCGCGACGGCTGATTTGATCTCCGGCAAACTCGCGACGGGGTACAAGCCCTAAGCGCGGGTGCGCGAATCCGTTTAGTGTCGAGGGTGCTGTGCTTGCGAGTACAGCACCCTTTCTAAAAATTTCAGCCACAGAACTACACAGAAGCACACGGAAACATTTTTTTCTTCTGTATGTTTCGATGTACGTCTGTGGCAAAATTTTATGCGAGGAGCAACGATGACGTTTGCCTTGCAAGCGCACGGCATCACCAAAAAATTTCCCGGCGTGCTCGCCAACGATCAAGTCAATTTCGATTTGGCGCGCGGCGAGATTCACGGTCTCCTCGGCGAAAATGGCGCGGGCAAGACGACGCTGATGAATATCCTGTACGGATTGTATCAGCCGGATGCCGGCGAAATTCTGCTCGATTCTCATGCCACGCAAATTACTTCTCCGCACGATGCAATCCAACAAGGGATCGGTATGGTGCATCAACATTTTATGCTGGTGCCGCCGCTGACCGTCATCGAAAATATTATTCTCGGTCAAGAATCCTTGCGCGGCGCGACAAAATTTCTCGGCCGGCTGGCGGTGTTGGATCGCGCGCGCGCGGCGGCGCGCATCCGCGAATTGTCGCATCAATATGGGCTGGAGGTTGACCCAGACGCGCGGGTGCAAGATTTGCCGGTCGGCGCGCAACAACGCGTCGAGATTGTCAAGGCGCTCTATCGCGACGCGAAGATTTTGATTTTGGATGAGCCAACCGCGGTGCTGACACCGCAAGAAGCGGACGATCTCTTTAAAATTATGCGCGGGATGATCGAGCAGGGACGCTCGCTGATTTTCATCACGCACAAATTGCGCGAAATGTTCGCGGTGACAGATCGCGTGAGCGTGATGCGCGGCGGCAAAATGGTCGGCACGACGACGCCGCAACACGCGACATCGGAAATGCTCGCGGAGATGATGGTGGGGCGCAAAGTAATTTTGCAAATCGAAAAATCGCCCGCGCATCCAAACGCGACCGTGTTGCAAGTAGAAAATCTACAGGTCGAAGATGAACGTCACGCGCAAATGGTAGACGACGTTTCTTTTTTTGTGCGCGCCGGAGAAATTTTAGGCATCGCGGGCGTGCAGGGCAACGGGCAACGCGAATTAGTCGAAGCGTTGACCGGTTTGCGTCCAGTCGGCGCGGGAAAAATTTTCGTGCTTGCGCACGATGTAACGCATAAAAAACCGCGGCAAGTGATCGAGTACGGCGTCGCGCACGTGCCGGAAGATCGGCACAAGCATGGATTGGTGCTAACGTTTCCGGTTGCGGACAATTTAGTTTTATGCACGTACTATCAATCGCCGTTTGCGCGCGGAATTGAAATTGACGCGGCGCAGGTCGCGCGCGAAGCTTCCAAGTTGGTCGGCGAATTTGATATTCGCACGCCATCCACGCGCACGAATGTCGGATCGCTGTCCGGCGGCAATCAACAAAAAGTGATCGTCGCGCGCGAATTAGATCGCCCGGTGAAATTATTGATCGTCAATCAACCGACGCGCGGATTGGATGTTGGCTCGATTGAATTTATTCATCGGCGGATTGTCGAGGCGCGCGATCGCGGGACGGCAGTGTTATTAGTTTCCGCCGAGTTAGATGAAATTTTATCGCTCGCGGATCGCATCGCGGTGATGTACAAAGGGCGTTTGCTGGAAACACTCGACGCAAAAATCGCGACGCGTGAACAATTAGGTTTGTTGATGGCGGGAGTAAAGGAGGGCGCGCATGTCTAACGTCGCGCTAAAAAATTCGCCGAACGATGCGCGCAGTGCGTTCGCAAAAACGTTGGATGCGCTCAGCAATCCCTTGCTCGCAATTTTGCTCGCGTTTGTTTTGGGCGCGGTGATCATCGCGATCACGAGCGGAAATATTTCTACCGTTCCGGTCGCGTACATTGGATTGATCGAAGGCGCGTTTTTCAAAACGCGCGGCTTGTCGGAATCGCTCGTCGCGACCATTCCGTACGTGTTGGCGAGTCTCGCGGTCGCGCTCGGATTCAAAGCCGGTTTGTTCAACATCGGCGTCGAAGGCCAATTTTATATTGGGTCGCTGACTGCCGCGGCCGTCGGCGCGGCGTTTCACGATTTGCCCGCGCTGATTCATTTGCCGCTCGTACTGATCGCGGCGGCGTTGGGCGGCGCGGTGTGGGGCGCGATTCCCGGAATTCTCAAAGCGAAAACCGGCGCGCACGAAGTGATCAATACGATCATGATGAATTATATCGCGTATCGTCTCACCGAATTTTTAGTGAGCAATGTTTTGCGCGATAAAGCGTCGTCCGCGGTGCAAACGATTCGCATCTCGCCCAACGCGGAATTGTGGAACATGGCAACCGTGCCCGCGCGCTTGACCGATCCGCTCAACGCGATCTTCATCGCGCTGTTGTTGGCGATCACCACATTTTTTTTCGCGCGGTGGCTGGTGTTGCGCACGCGCGTCGCGGCGCGATTTCAAACCGCCGCGCAAAAACGCGCGTTTACCACCGCGCTGACTTTTATGGTCGCGCTCGCCGCGTTTTTTTTCTTGCCGTTGCTCACGCAAACGGTTTGGCCCTGGACGGATCCCTATGATCGTTTGCATATTGGTTTATTTCTCGCGCCCGCCGCGGCGGTGAGTGTGGCGTGGTTGTTGAACAAAACGACGATTGGTTTTGAATTGCGAACCGTCGGCGCGAATCCGAGCGCGGCGCAGTACGCCGGGATCAACATCGGAAAAAATATTGTGCTGGCGATGGCGCTCTCCGGCGCGTTGGCTGGGCTCGCCGGCGCGATTGAAGTGCTCGGCGTTTCGATTTGTCGCTGTCTGCCATTATTTTTTTCCGCCGGGTACGGTTTCGATAGTATCGCGATTGCTTTGCTCGCGCGCGCGGATGCGATTGGAATTTTGCCGTCGTCATTTTTATTTGGCGCGTTGCGCAACGGTGCGGACTTGATGGAATTGCGCAGCGGCGTGAGCAAGCACGTGATCAGTTTGATTCAAGCCTTGGTGTTGTTGTTCGTCGCCGCGCCGGCAATCGTGCGCTATTTGACGCGGCAAAAAACTAAAGCGGATGCAGTCGCAGATGTGCCGCTGACGCGCGGGTGGGGTAGGTAAGAGAGTAAACAGTAGACAGTCGTCAGTAAACAGTGGACAGATGAAAGTATTTAGAAATTATTTTTGGTGATCTGCGTTTTCCGCGTGTCTTCGCATCCCATTTTTCTTTCGAGGCGCAAATAGTGAAATCAACAGCGACAATTCCAATCACCAAACGCTTTTCCTTCAATCTGAAACAATTGATTTCTATTTTCGTCGTCGCGTTCGGCGCAATCGCGATTTATTTTCTGGTCAACGCGATCATCGGCGGCAAGTGCGGCGAGAAATGCGTGATGGATACGCTCGCGCAAACGGTGCGCGTGGCCGCGCCGATTGCGCTCGCGGCGTATTGCGGCGTGATGTGTGAACGCGCGGCGGTGATCAACATCGGCATTGAAGGCATGATGTTGATGGCGGCGATGGTGGGGTACGCGGTCAACGTGTACACCTTTAGCGGATTCAAAAGCACCGGCATGGACGTCGCGTCGGCGGCGCAAACCGCGCGCATCACCGCGCTGGTGTTCGCGGTGATCGCAAGTGGTTTGCTCGCGTTCTTGCACGCGCTTGTTTCGATCAAATTCAAAAGCGATCAAATTATCAGCGGCACGGTGATCAATATTCTCGCGATCGGGTTGACTGGCTATTTCTATCGCCAATTTCTCGCGCAAGATATTCCGATTGGTCCCGGCACCTTTCCGCCGGTGGACATTCCGCTGCTTTCGCAAATTCCGTACCTTGGCGCGATATTTTTTTCGGGACAAAAACCAATTGTGTATCTGATGTTGATCCTCACCGTCGCGATTCATTATGTTTTATTTTATACCGCGTGGGGTTTGCGGACGCGCGCGGTCGGCGAAAATCCGCGCGCGGCGGACACGTTGGGGATAAATGTTTATCGTGTGCGCTATGTCAATGTG
>JACQEA010000002.1 GCA_016200825.1 Chloroflexota bacterium
CATTTCATCTTTCGGAGTTTCGAGCAAGCCGGGCAAATCGCGCCAGCGCGCATCGTTCATAATATTTTTGAATCCCGCGCGCCCGATTTTTCCTTTGCCGATATGCGCGTGCCGATCGACGCGCGAACCCAGCGGCGTTTTGGAATCGTTCAAATGCCACGCTTTCACTTGTGCGATGCCGACGATATCCGAAAATTTCTTGAACACGTCCGCGTATTTTTCTGGTTTGCGAAAATCGTATCCCGCCGCGAACAAATGACACGAATCGAGACACACGCCGATGCGCGCGTTGTCGTCAATCAATTCGCGCACGCGCGCGATTTCTTCAAACACGTGACAGAGATGATCGCCCTGACCAGCCGTATGTTCGATCAGCGTCATCACGCGCAAGTTGGGAAGTTTGGATTGGATTTCGTTGAACGCATCGGCGACGCGTTTCAATCCAAACTCGACGCCTTTGCCTTTGTGCGAGCCCGGATGCAAAACTAAATAGGGAATGCCGAGCAATTCACAGCGCAACAATTCATCTTCGAGCGCGGCGATGGATTTGCGCCACAACACTTTATCCGGCGACGCGATGTTGATGAGGTACGATGAGTGCGCGACGATGGGCGCGATGCCGGTCTCCGCGCGCGCCGCGCTGAATCGTTCCGCGTCGGCGGTCGTCAATGGTTTTGCTTTCCATTGATTATTATTTTTTGTGAACATCGCGAGCGATTCGCAACCAACGCTTGCCGCGCGCAGAATCGCGTTTTCAACTCCACCCGCGATAGACATATGGGCACCTAGACGCATTGAATCCTCCGAATCAGAAATGGATCTTACCACAAAGAACACAAAGGGCGCGAAGAAAATCTTTTCTTTGTGTTCTTCGTGTCCTTTGTGGTTAGATGTTTTCTACCGAACAACACCCAACTCTTTTCCCACTTTTGCAAACATTTCAATTCCGCGATCCAGATCCGCGCGCGCGTGCGCGGCGCTGATCATCACGCGCAAGCGCGCTTTGCCTTTCGCGACGGTGGGATAAGTGATTGGCATCGCGAAAACATTTTCCTCAAACAAGCGCGCGCTAAATTTGCGCGCGAGCATTTCATCGCCGAGCATTATCGGCGTGATGGGCGTTTCGCTTTTGCCGGTGTCGAAGCCCAATTTTTTCATTTCGCTTTTGAAATAACGCGCGTTCTCCCATAATTTGTCCACGAGTTCGGTTGACGATTCCAAAATATCCACGCTCGCAAGACACGCGGCAGTATCCGCGGCGGTGAGCGCGGACGAAAATAAAAACGGACGCCCGCGCTGATTCAACCATTCCACAATTTCGTTTTTTCCCGCGACATATCCGCCCACGACGCCGAATGCTTTCGACATCGTGCCGATTTCAATATCGACGCGCCCGTGCATTTTGAAATGATCTACAATGCCGCGCCCGCCGCGACCCAACACACCTTCGCCGTGCGCGTCATCAATCATCAACATCACATCATGCTTCTCCGCAATATCAACGAGCGCCGGCAGTGGCGCGATGTCGCCGTCCATTGAAAAAACTCCGTCGCTGATAATCAACGCGCGCGTGTAGGGGCGACCCTCGCGGTCGCCCTCTTTCTTTATTGCATCATCCAACGCGCCCGCGTCGTTGTGCGCGTACCGGACAATTTTCGCGCCCGATAATCGCCCGCCGTCAATGATGCTCGCGTGATTTAATTCGTCGGAAAAAATTACATCGTCTTTGCCGACGAGCGCGCTGATTGCTCCGAGATTTGAAGTGAACCCGGACTGAAATACAATCGTCGCTTCCACGCCTTTGAATTTCGCGAGCCGCGCTTCAAGTTCGCGATGCAACGCCAAAGTTCCTGCAATCGATCGCACTGCCGCGGGACCCGCGCCGTACTGATCAATCGCGCGTTTTGCCGCGTCGCGCAAGCGCGCGTCGTTCGCGAGTCCTAAATAATTGTTGGAGCAAAAATTCAAAACGCGTTTGCCGTCCACGACAATCCACGCGCCTTGCGGCGATTCAATCGTGCGGATATTGTTGTAGAGACCTTGTGCGTGGAGATGATTTAGTTCTTCGGAAATCCATTTAAGTTTATTCGACATGTTATTTTCCAAGTTTTTAGACACGCGTCTCTAGTTGCAAGTTCAGTTTTGCTAACGACAAGTGACTTGCGACTAGTGACTAGAAACTAGGGAATCATCACCACTTTCCCACTCTCACCGCTCTCCATCGTCGCAAATGCTTTTTCAAAATCCGCCATCTTGAATTTGTGCGTGATGATTGGCGACAAATCCACCGCGCCAGAACGAATCAATCCGCGCGCTTCGTACCACGTGTCCCATAATTTTCTTCCCGCGATTCCATACACGGTAATGCCGCGCAAAATTACGAGATCGCCCAAATCAAATTCAAATGCTTTGCCCGGCAATCCCAACAATGCCGCCGCGCCGCCTTTTTTCAATAACGCGAATCCGTCGCGAATCGCGGAAGGCGCGCCGGACATTTCGAGCAGAACGTCCACGCCTTCGCCGTCGGTCGCCGCAAAAATTTTTTCGATTGCTTTCTCGCGCGTGACGTTGATCGTCAACGTCGCGCCGAGTTGCCGCGCAAGATTCAAACGATAATCGCTGATGTCCGTCGCGTAAATCGAACGCGCGCCCGCCGCGCGCGCGACGAGAATCGTCATCAATCCGACAGGCCCGCATCCCGTCACCAAAACTTTGCGCGCGACGACTGGCGTCGCCATTCCGGTATGCACCGCGTTGCCAAAATTTTCCATCAGCGCCGCGATTTCCGCGCGCATATCGGGCGGATTGAGCCATAGATTTTCGGCAGGCATCGCGACATATTCCGCGTAACAACCATCGCGATCTACGCCGATAATTTTTGTGTTGCGGCAAATGTGGCCATTGCCGGTGCGGCAGAGATCGCACGTGTTGTCAATGATGTGACTCTCGGCGGAAACAAAATCGCCGATCTTGATTTGCGTAACGTCTCTGCCGATTTCGACAACGTCTCCGCAAAATTCATGACCGACGATCAATGGTGGTTTCAAACGATTTGCCGCCCACGGATCCCAATGTAGAATGTGCAAATCCGTTCCGCAGATGGACATCGCGCGCGTTTTGACCAGTGCCTCGCGCGCGCCAATAGTTGGAACGGGGACCTCGCGTAATTCTAATCCCGCGCCTGCGCGCGGCTTGACGATGGCTTGCATTGTTTTTGGCATTGAAATTCCAGAGAAAAATTTTTACCGCCAAGAACGCAAAGAGAAAAAATTATTTCTTGGCGGCTTGGCGGTTAAACTTTTATTTTCGCGTCGAGCCACGCCGCGATTTTTTCAAACACCTCCGCGCTTTTACAATCCGTCGCGAACGAATGTCCCGAACCTTGAATCAAATAATATTCTTTATCGCTTGGGATCGCGTCAAACACTTTGCGCGTGCTCGTCGCTTTGACTACTGCGTCTTTTTCGCTTTGGATTATGAGCGCGGGCACGCGCAAAGTCTGCGCGCAGGAGAGCGCGTCTTGTTTGAGGAGGAGCGGAACATTATCAATTGGAATTTGGCGTTGCAAGAAACCTTGCTTTTCTGCGCGCGCGCGCGCCTGATCGTCGAAGAAAATATCTTTGTACGTGACGCGATAAGGAATGTACAGCGATTTGCGCGTCACGATTTTTTGCAAACGATTGACCGCATCCACGACGCGATACGTGAGATATTCGCCGCCGCCTAATTCATCGCGCAGGCGTCCGACCGTTGCGCCTGCGACGACCGCGCGCACGCGCGCATCGCGCGCCGCCGCGCAAATCACCGCGCCGCCGCCGAGTGAATGTCCAAAGAGCGCGATGCGTTGCGCGTCCACATTTTTTTGTGCGCTCACAAAATCAACCGCGTGACGCAAATCTTCTACCCACCGCGTTTCCGAAATCAACCCGCGCATTCCATCGCTTGAACCATGTCCGCGAAAATCAATCGCGAGTACGGTGTAACCGCGCGCGGAAAATTTTTGTGGATAGTCGCCGAACTCTGCATAGGTAGACGCGAGCCCGTGGGCAAAAACAATCGCGGGCGATTTGCGATTGCCGCTCGGTTCGAACCAAACGCCGCGCACCGTTTCATTATCACCAGACATGAACTCAATTGATTGCATAATCACCTCGCTGTGAATTCAGTAGACTTTATTCAGAATAAAAAATCTCACCGCAAAGACGCAAAGAACGCTAAGTTGTCATTCTGAGCGACTCCTTCGTTTCACTCAGGATAAACTCCGGAAGCGAAGAATCTTGTTATTCGACTTTGAATCTAATTGCAACAACAAGATGCTTCGCGGAGTTTATAGTGAGCGAAGCGAATCTACTCAGCACTAGTGTGCGTCGCGATGAATTGCGTAATGCGCGCGAAGGCTTTTTCTTTGGCGTAATCTTCCAGCACGAGATGTCCGCCTTGTTCAACCCAAAACATTTCTTTCTGACCCGAACCAATGCGCGCGCAATAATCGTCCATCGAAGTTGGAAGAATCATTTGATCGCCGCGAGATTGGATCAAGAGCGCGGGCGCGCGGATTTCGCGCAAATCGTTGTGGAGATGCGGCAGAAAATCTTGAATTAAACTCGCGGCGGCGCGAACCGGATACGCGCGATAGCCGGGATGCTGCGCGTGTACGCGTGGGTCTTGCGTGTCATCGCGTTTTGGATTTTTGGGAATGGCGTGAATGACGTGGAACAAAAAAGGAAATCGCGTGAAGAGAGGTACGAACGGGTTTTGAATGGTAAACGGAGTCGAGACCGCGATCACCGCGCTGACCTTTTGATGCGCGGCGAGATGCAACGCGAGCGCGCCGCCCAGCGATAATCCAATTGGAATAATAAAATCGCACGCGGCAGATAATTTATCGAATGCCGCGCGCACCGAGGCGTACCAATCGTACCAACGCGTGGGCGCGAGATCGGACAAATTGGTTGCGTGTCCGCTGAGCGCGGGCGCGAACGCGGTGTACCCTTTTTCAGCGAGATGTTCACCCAAGCCGCGCATTTCGTGCGGCGTGCCGGTGAATCCGTGAATCAACAGACAGCCGATGTGATTGCCGGTGAAAAAAAAAGGTTCTGCGTTCGCGAGGTAAGAGGGCATGAACGAAAGCGA
>JACQEA010000489.1 GCA_016200825.1 Chloroflexota bacterium
CAAACCCGGCGATATTTTGCGCGCGCTGAATGGCAAAACAATTGAAGTGATCAACACCGACGCGGAAGGTCGCTTGGTTCTCGCCGACGCGGTGGCGTACGCGAGCGGCCCGCTCAAGTTAACGCGCATCGTAGATGCCGCGACGCTGACCGGCGCGATTATTATCGCGTTAGGCAATGTGCGCACCGGCGTTTTTGCGAACGATGACGCGTGGGCGAAAATAATTTGCGAAACCGGCAACGCGCAAGGCGAACGCATGTGGCACATGCCGATGGACGAAGAGTACAACGAGCAATTGAAAAGCGAATGGGCGGACGTAAAAAATACCGGCGGGCGTCAAGCCGGTTCGATCACCGCCGCGTGGTTCATTCGCAATTTTGTTGAAACGGGAACGCAATGGGCGCATCTCGATATTGCCGGCACCGCGAATACCGGCGGCGGAAAAGATCGCGGCTATGTGAATCAATGGGGCACGGGGGTGCCCACGCGCACGTTCATCAATCTCGCGTTGATGTTGGCAGAAAAAAATTGAAACATTCTCCAAGATAAATTGACTGCGCCAAAGCAGGCAGTACGCATTTAGCCGTTTGCAGAAAACATTTAATGAAAAAATTTCTGCCATCTGCTTTTTGCTTACTGCTTTCTATTTTGAGACACTATGCCAATCACTCATCCTCTCCTTGAACGACTCGCGCGCGGAGTTGTCCTCTGCGACGGCGCGATGGGAACGCAATTGTATGCGCGCGGGATTTCGTTCGACCGTTGTTTCGACGAATTGAATCTGGTCAATCCCGCGCTCGTCCAAGAAATTCATCGCGAGTACATCCGCGCCGGCGCGGAAATGATCGAGACGAACACGTTCGGCGCGAATCGCTTTAAGCTCGCGCATCACGGCTTGGAAAAATCGGCGCGCGAAATAAATTTGCGCGGCGTGAAACTCGCGCGCGAGGCGCGTGAAATTGCCGGTGAAATGATTTTTGTTCTCGGTTCGGTCGGACCGATCGGAGCATTGCTTACCCCGCTCGGACAGATCAACGCCGATGACGCGCGCGCGGCGTTCCAAGAACAAATCGAAGCGTTGCTCGAAGGCGGCGCGGACGCGATCATTCTCGAAACATTTTCCGATTTGCGCGAACTAAAAATCGCGATTCAAGCCGCGCGCGCGGTCACGCACGATCTGCCGCTCTTCGCGCAAATGTCTTTTACCGACGACGCGGATACGTTGACCGGAAATACGCCGGAGCAAATCGCGACCGAGTTGTTGCAATTGCCCATTGATGTCATCGGCGCGAATTGTTCGGTCGGACCGGCGGGCACGTTCAATGCAATGCGGCGGCTCGTCGCGGCTTTGGAAGTTGAGAATAGAAATTATAAGTTAGAAGTTGGAACGCGCGACTCTCTAACTAATCAACCATCCAACATCCAACATCCAACTTCCAAATTCTACCTTTCCGTGATGCCGAATGCCGGTTTTCCCGCGCGCATCGGCGAACGATATATGTATTTGTCGTCGCCGCAATATTTTGCGGACTATGCGCCGCGTTTCGTGGATGAACTCGGCGCGAGCATTGTGGGCGGTTGCTGCGGCACGACGCCCGCGCACATCGCCGCGATGCGCGACGCGTTACGCGCGCATCATCCGGTGAAAGAAACGCGCGTGATCCGCGTCGAAAAACCTGCGCCGCCCGCGACTGAAATCGCGCCGGAAGGATTGACCAGCGTGCCGCGCACGGTGCGCGAAAAATTACGCGCGGGTCAATGGATCACATCGGTCGAACTCGATCCGCCGCGCGGATTAAATCCCGCGAAAATGATTCAAGGCGCGGCGCGGTTGAAAGAATTGGGCGTGGATAGCATCAACATCGGCGATTCGCCGCTCGCGAAAATTCGCATGTCGTGCATCGCGCTCGCGGTGATGGTGCAACAAAAAATTGGCGTCGAAACGATTATTCATTTCACCACGCGCGATCGTAATTTGATGGCGTTGCAAAGCGATTTGATCGGCGCGCACGCGCTGGGTATTCGCAACGTCATCGCGCTGACGGGCGACCCGCCGCGCATGGGCGATTATCCAAATGCGACTGCGGTCTATGACATTGACTCGATTGGTTTGATCAAAATTTTGAAACGCTTGAACGAAGGTCATGATTGGGCGGGGACGAGCATCGGCACGAACGCGGATTTTTTTGTCGCGTGCGCGCTGGATATGATTTTGGCAAATTCGGATCCGAATGAAATTGATCGCTTTCATCGCAAGTTAGACGCGGGCGCGGATTTTGTGATGACGCAACCGATCTATGACCTCGCGGTGCTGAGCGAATTTCTGCAAAAGTATGGCGACAAGTACGGCGTGGTGGAAAAACCAATCGTGCTGGGCGTGTTACCGTTGATGAGCAGTAAGCACGCGGAATTTTTGCACAACGAAGTTCCGGGCATCACGCTGACTGATGAGGCGCGCCAACGCATGCGCTCCGCCGGAGAACGCGGCGTAGAAGAAGGCATCCAACTCGCGCAAGAGTTGTTGATTCAAGCCAAAGATTTTGTCGCGGGCACGTACTTGATGCCGTCGTTCGGTCGCTATGATGTGTGCGGCGAAATCGTCAAAGTGTTGGAAGACAAAATGAAAGGACGATTGAAGTTGGATGATGCGCGGTTACGAGTTTGAATTTTCCGCGAATCGTGTTATATTATTCGCCGTTAATTTTTTTCAGATCTCAGGAGGACATTCCTAATGCGCAAGTTGGATTTTATCGCGGCAATGGCGCTGCTGATTGCTATTGTTGGATGTTCGACCGGCGCGCCGCCACCACCACCATCGGGCGCGCCGCTGGTGCAACGCGAACGCACCGCGACACCCGTGCCTGTCAATGATGAAGACGCGTTGCGACAATTGATTAACGCGGAAGGCGAAGCGGTTGTGCAACAAGACATTGATCGGCTCAAAGATTTATGGGCGGCCGACGGTGTCGTCACGGACGCGAATCGCACGCCCGATAATCCCAGCGACGATAAAACGTGGAAAAGTTGGAACGCGATTCGCGATCGCTACGTCAATATTGTTTTCCCTTCCAATCCCGCGTTCGCCGAACATCCGAATACGCGCATCAC
>JACQEA010000003.1 GCA_016200825.1 Chloroflexota bacterium
CAATGACATGAGGCCGATATGCCCAACGTCTCTCCTTTTCATGATTGGAAAATCGCGGACGCAACGCCGACGCGCAATCAAACCGTCGGCGTTCTTGCGCTTCAAGGCGATTTCAGCGAACACATAAAAATTTTGCGATTGTTCGGCGTGAACGCGATCGAAATCCGCAAGCCCGAACAATTACGCGACCTGAACGGATTGATTATGCCCGGCGGCGAGAGCACGACGTTCGCGAAACTCGCAGACGCGTTTGGTTTGATCGAGCCGTTGCGCGCGTTTTGTAATTCCGGCAAGCCGGTGTGGGGCACGTGCGCGGGAATGATTTTTCTCGCGAAAGATATTGGACGCGCGCAACCGACGCTGGGTGTGATGGATATAAAAGTAAAACGCAACGCGTTCGGACGGCAATTGGAAAGTTTTGAAATGGATTTGCAAATTCCCGCGCTCGCGCAAATTGGCGCTAATGGAACGAATCAACCGTTTCACGCGATTTTTATTCGCGCGCCGTTGATTGAATCGGTTGGCAAAAACGTGGACGTGTTAGCGAAATTGGATGACGGCACAATTGTTGCAGCGCGGCAAAATAATTTACTTGCAACCTCGTTTCATCCAGAGTTGACGCGCGATCCACGGCTGCATCGCTATTTTTTGCAAATGCTTTCCAAAGGAGTGGCATGAGCGTTGAAATCCCCGAACGATTAAAATATTTGCTCAAATGGGAAACCAAAGCCTTTGCGTTTCTCGCGCTGACGTTAAAAGATAACGCGCCGCATGTAACGCCGATCTGGTTTGATTGGGATGGCACACACATTATTCTCAATACGGCGCGCGGGCGCGTAAAAGATAAAGCGATGAAGCGCCGCGCGCAAATCGCGCTGGCGATTCCCGATCCGAAAAATCCGTACACGTACTTGACGTTACGCGGAACGGTCGCGCACGAAACTGAAGACGGCGGCTACGAACAGATTTGCAAATTAAACGAAAAATATCACGGCACGCGCGATTATCCTAAACGCATCGAAGTGCGCGTCACGTACAAGATTTTGCCGGAGCAAGTATATCCGAAAAAATAATTGGGTTGAAATTTCTTGCTAGGGAGTGAGGGACTAATGCCAAAACTAATAGAGGTCAACCCGCTTGAGAGATTTCATCTCCGAGTGAAATATTCTGATGGCGTCGAAGGCGTTGCTGATTTGTCCAAATTTGCTGGCAAAGGCGTCTTCGCGCTCTGGAACGACTACAGTGAATTTCAGAAGGCGCACATCGGCTCTAGCGGCGAGATCGCGTGGAATGATGAAGTGGATATGGACGCGGACGCGATCTATCTCCAGATCACTGGCAACAAACCAAAAGATATTTTCGCAAAACTGAAAGAGCTGAACCTGCCTGCTTGAAAGCGTCAGATACGAAAGCGAAGGTGAAATAATGAGTGGACTTGAAGCATTGCAAACTGTTCAATTCGTAAATATCAAAGGCAAGCGCCTTGCTGTTCTCAGCGCAGAAGATTGGGAAGCTCTCGTCGAATGGCTTGAAACACTTGAGGATTTGCAAATCGCACGGCAAGCCATTGCGGATTTGAAAGCAGCAGGTGGCAATCGCAAACGCGCGGGCTGGCTCGAATGGAAAAGCGTGGCGAGTGAAATCCGTTGAGCCGCTACATAGTTTATATCACGCCCCGCGCATTGCGCGAGATGAAGGATTTGCCTGGCAACATTCGCCAGCGCGTCAAGCACGCGGTTGATGATTTCGCAGAAAATCCGCGCCCATCCGATAGCAAACCTTTGCAATCGTCTGAAGTCGAAGTTGAACTTCTTCGGCTTCGGATTGACAAATGGCGAATTGTATACGCAATTTCCGAAACCGAAGAAACAATTGACGTGCTAGCCGTTCGCAAACGTCCGCCATATGATTACGGTGATTTGGAAAAATTGCTAAGCGAGATTGAGTAAGGAGATACCATGTTCGGATTTACGAACGATCAAATTTATCGCTACTCGCGCCACATTATTCTGCCGGATATTGGTGGCGCGGGACAAAAAAAATTAATGGCGGCGAAAGTTTTGCTCGTCGGCGCGGGCGGACTTGGATCACCAGCCGCGATGTATCTCGCCGCGGCGGGCGTCGGCACGTTGGGCATCGTGGATTTTGATCGCGTGGATCTATCCAATTTGCAACGCCAACTGTTGCATCGCACCAAAGATATTGGGCGCGCGAAACTCGATAGCGCGGAAGAGACACTCAACAATTTGAATCCCGATGTCAAAGTAATCAAGCACGCGACGGTTCTGCATTCGTCAAACGTGATGGACATTATTCGCGATTACGATGTCGTTTTGAATGGCACGGATAATTTTCCAACGCGTTATCTCGTCAACGACGCGTGTGTTTTTGCCGGCAAGCCGTTAGTGGACGGAAGTATTTTCATGTTTGAAGGACAAGCGACGGTGTACGATGCAACGCGCGGTCCGTGTTATCGTTGTTTATTTCCAACGCCGCCGCCGCCCGGCGAAGTGCCGAGTTGTCAAGAAGCCGGGGTGTTAGGCGTTTTGCCGGGAATTATCGGCAGCATTCAAGCGATTGAAGCAATGAAAATAATTTTAGGAAAAGGTGAATCGCTTGTTGGACGATTATTGTTGTTCGACGCGCTCGCAATGGAATTTCGCGAAATGAAAATCACAAAAGATGAACATTGTCCTGTATGCAGTCAAGACCCGACGATCACTGAATTAATTGATTACGAACAATTTTGCGGCGTGCCATTCCCCAGCGCG
>JACQEA010000004.1 GCA_016200825.1 Chloroflexota bacterium
CGTTCAATTGGGAAGAGCCGGAAAATCCGCCGGGCGCGATCTTCGCGCGCTATTCGCCGGAATATCCGGTGCCGCATCGACGCGGCACGGTCGAAAAATGTATGTTGTGCGCGCATCGCACTAAAGACGGAAAATTGCCCGCGTGCGCGGACGCGTGCCCGATGTTCGCGATTTATCTCGGCGATTTCAAGCAAGATATCGCGACGAATGGAAAACAAGTTGTGCAACTCTCGCGTTTTCTCGCCGAGAACAGCGCGTTTCGTTTGAAAGAAGATCTCGGCACGCGCCCGCGCGTGTGGTACATCCCTGGTCACGGGCAAGAGTACGGACACGATATTGGCGTCAATAAACAACCTCAACCCGCGCGTTCGTGGCAGCAGCAAGGCGCAACGCTCGATAATCCGCACGGGAGCAAATAGATTCTCGAAAATTTTTCACCGCCGAGAACGCAGAAAAAAAATATTCTCGGCGGTCTCTGCGGTAAAAATTATTTCGCAAGTCTAATTGATTCCAAAAAAAAATTTCACCGATGAAAACGCAGAAAAAATTTCTCTCGGCGGTCTCTGCGGTAAAAACGGGAAAGGTGAATGAATGGACAGCCAAGAAAAACAACTCGAAGCCACCGTGCTCGCGCCGATGACGCGCACTTCGCGCGGGTGGTACGCGTGGACGGCGTTTCTCGTCGCGCTCGTCGCGACCGGTTTCATCGCGTATGTGTACCAAATTCAGAATGGACTCGCGGTGACCGCGTTGCGCGATCAAGTGATTTGGGGTTTGTATATTACCAACTTTGTTTTCTTCATTGGCATCAGTCACGCGGGTACGCTCATCTCCGCGATTTTGCGCGTGACGCACGCGGAATGGCGTCGCCCCGTGACGCGGCTCGCGGAATTTATTACTGTCGTCGCGTTGATGATCGGCGGCTTGATGCCGATCATTGATCTCGGACGTCCGGATCGCATTCCGCATCTTTTGCTGTACGGACAAATCGGTTCGCCGATCATTTGGGATTTCATCGCGATTACGACGTACCTCACCGGCAGTATCATCTATCTTTATCTGCCGCTCATTCCCGATATCGCGCTCGCGCGCGATCGTTTGCGCGGCAAGATTCATCCGCTGCGATTGAAACTGTATTCCCTGATCGCGATGGGCTGGCGCGATTTACCCGAACAACGCGCCAAACTGGAACGCGCGATTTCGATCATGATGGTGCTGATTATTCCGATCGCGGTTTCCGTGCATACGGTTGTGTCGTGGTTGTTCGCGATGACATTGCGCGCGGGTTGGAACAGCACAATCTTTGGACCCTATTTCGTCGTCGGCGCGATTTATTCCGGCATCGCGGGTATCATCACGATCATGTACATTTTTCGCCGCGTGTATAAACTCGGCGCGTATCTCACCGAAAAACATTTTCGTTATCTCGGCTATCTGATGCTGGTGTTGGGCATCATATATTTTTATTTCACGTTCGCGGAATATCTGACGACGGGCTACAAAATGGAAGAGGGTGAAAAGTTTTTGCTGGAAGAATTGATGCGTGGGACGTACGCGTTTCCGTTCTGGGTGTTTATCGTTGGCGGTCTCGTTCTTCCTGTTTTGATTACCGCGTTGCCATGGACGCGTACCATTCCGCTGATCGCGGTTGCGTCGGTACTCGTGAATATCGGAATGTGGCTCAAACGATTTGTGATCGTCGTGCCGTCGCTCGCGCTGCCGCTATTGCCAACCGCGTGGGCAGTGTATACGCCGACGTGGGTCGAAGTTGCAATTACTATCGGCTCGTTCGCGGGCTTTGCATTGGTCTTTACGGTGTTCTCAAAATTATTTCCGATTATTTCCGCGTGGGAAGTAAAAGCAGGATGGGAACACGCGCCCGCGGCGCAAATCGCGCAAAATCCCGCGCCAAGTTACGCGGCGAGTGGAGAATAGGAGACATCAATGAAAAAGAAATTTCTTATTCTCATTATCATTCTCGTTCTCGCGATCATCGCCGCGTATGCGCCCAACCACGCGGACGCAAGTCACGCTAAGGGACACATCATTGTGAAAATTGACGATGAAGGTTTTAACGGCACATCCGGCGATTTCACAATTGAAGTGGATCAAGGCCAAACGATCGAATTGACTTTTCAATGGGCGCACCAAGCGCTAGGCGGCGAAGAGCATGTGATGGTTCTGGAAGGATACAAACTCGAATGGGACAAAATAAATTCCAGTCATCAACAAGCGACCGTGAAATTTATCGCGGACAAGTCCGGCACCTTTACATTCAAATGTGATTTGGAATGTGATCTCCATCGGCATTTGCAAAAAGGCCATCTGCTTGTCCGCAGTAACAATTCCGGCGGAGCCAGCGCGCGCGCGCCGACGGTCTTGAAGGTTGAACCTTCAGAGTGGACGACCAAAGGGCAACCGATTTTGCTAACGACAATCCTCAAAGATAACCAAGGCGCGGCGGTTGCAAAAGCAATCGTCCATTATTACGTCGACGCGGAATTTGCCGGCACGCGCGGCAAAATGGAAATCGGTGTCGCGCGGACGGACGCGAACGGTGTGGCATTCTTGGATTATCGTCCCACGCTGGATGTTGCGAAACAAACCATCCTTGTTGAGTCTGAAGCGAGTGGAATTTACGCGGAGAC
>JACQEA010000494.1 GCA_016200825.1 Chloroflexota bacterium
GCGACATTGCTCGCGGCAAAATTGATGTTGGATTGGTTGGGCGAAAATGAAAAGGGCGCGCGATTAGAGCGCGCGATTGCGGCAGTGATCGCGGAAGGAAAAGTGCGAACATACGATATGCGCGGAAAAAATTCGACGATGGAAATGGCAGAGGCGGTGGCGGAAAAAATTTAGGACGCGGATTGACGCGGATGAACGCGGATTCTTCTAAATGATTGATCTGTGTTTTCCGCGTTTATCTGCGTCCCATTCGGTTTGATAAAATGCAAATGACAAATGACAAAATGGCGACACTCGCGCGAGAATTGACGGACGCGGCGACGCAAAAAAATTTGACGATGCGCGTGCGCGGCGGCGTTGCGGTGTATCTAACCTGCGAGAGCATTGGAACGCATCCATCACTTCAACGCGAGTACAGTGATCTTGATTTCGTCGCGGCGCGCAGCGATTTCACTGCGCTCGCGGAAATTTTTTCTGCGCGGGGCTGGCAAACGCGCGCGCAGGAAAAATCGCGCTGGACGTTTGAGAAAGACAACGTGCGCGCAGATTTGTACGATCCAATCGCGCGGGACGATCATCGCATTGATTTATCGGCGCGGCTCGCGCTCGCGTCGCCGACGATTCCGCTCGCGGATTTGTTGGCGCTGAAATTGCAAAAGAAAAAACTGGGGGAAAAAGAAATCAAAGATGCGATCGCGTTGTTGCTCGATCATCGCGTCGCGAAAGGCGAAACCGAAGGCCAGATCGATCATCTCTATATCGCGCGTCTGACGCGCGGCTATTGGAGTTTGTGGACGACGATCTATGATAACACGATCACATTGGAGAACGATGTCGAAAAATATCTCGACCCAGAAGAGGCGCAATTAGTTTGGCGGCGCATCGAATTGATTCAAGGCGATATGGATTTGCAAACTAAAACACCGCTGTGGATGATCAATCAAATTTTGCGGCGACCGACCCAAGTGCCGCGGTAATAATGCTTCACGCGTCATTGCGAGGCACGGGCTTTGTGCCGAAGCAATCCCCATGTTGGGATGTGGAGATTGCTTCGTCGCGGAAAGCGCTCCTCGCAATGACGGATGAACCTTTTTATCCAACATTAAACCGAATATTCAAAATATCTCCATCCTTGACGACGTACTCTTTGCCCTCTAATCGCAACACGCCGCGCTTGCGCGCTTCGGCTAATGTTCCGCACGCGATCATATCGGCGTACGCGATCACTTCGGCGCGAATAAATCCGCGCGCGAGATCGGTGTGAATTTCCGCCGCGGCATCTACCGCGTTCGCGCCAACGCGCACCGTCCACGCGCGACATTCGTCTTCGCCGACGGTAAAAAATGATTGCACGCCGAGCAGTTGATACGATAGGCGAATCATTTTGTTCAAGCCCGGCTCGTCAATTCCGTACTCGCGCAAAAATTCGCGCGCGTCGTCCGCCGACATTTGCGCGAGCTCCATTTCCAATTTTCCTTGCAACGCAACTGTGAGCAAATTTTGATGCGCGTCGGCTGGTAGGTTATGCGTTTTCGTTTCGCCGCTATTCACGACGACGACGACCGGCTTGAGCGAAAGCAAAGCATAATTTTTTACCGCGCGCGTTTCGTCCTCCGCGAGCGCGAGCTCGCGCAAAGGTTTTCCCGCTTCGAGTTGCGGTAATAGTTTTTGCAGAATGCTTTGCTCTTTGAGATGCGCTTCTTTTTCTTTCGACGTCGCGGTACCTTTTTTCAGCGCCGCCTGAAGTCGTTCCAAGCGTCGTTCGACAATTCCCAAGTCAGACAAAATCAATTCGGTTTGCAAAATTTCCAAATCACGCGCGGGATCGAGCGTCTCTTCAATATGCGCGACGCTCGCGTCCTCAAACGCGCGGACGACGATCAACAACGCGTCGTTCTGCGCGATCGTGTTCAACAAACTTCCGTCCAGTCCGCCTTTTTCGCCGATGCCGCGCGCGAGTCCGGCGATGTCGTTGTACTGCACTTGCGCGGGAACGGTTTTGCGCGGGTTGAACATTTTCGCAAGCGCAGTAAGCCGCGGATCTGGTACGTCCACGACCGCCGTGTGCACCTCGAGCTTGCCTGAAGAAAACGCGGCGGTTTCGATCTTGCCGCGCGTGAGCGCGTTAAAGATCGTTGTTTTACCGGAGAGTGGGAGACCGATGATTCCAATTTGCATGGTTGGGAGTATATCATCGCGAAGTTGAAAAACAAAACCGCAGACGCGATACCTGCGGTTTTGTTTTTACTTGGCGTAGGGTCACCAGTCTTTGGAAATATTGCCGAGAATTTTTTTCACGTCTTCGCGATCAGATTTCTGCAGACTGCCTAACCTTCTAACAATTAGAGATTTCTCTAAAGTGGCTAACTTGTGTAGTCGCACAATCGAGGGCAGAAGCAGACCGGCGCCACGCCACTCGCTTATCGGTACATCGAAATCGTCTTGCCGCGCTTGGCTTGTCACACGCGCAACAATGACATCTGCATCGCCGGTGTCGAGCACAATCATCGCGGGGCGTCGTCGCGTGTCTTGTCCGGTGGCGAATGGAAAATCTACAAGGACAAGGTCGCCTCCTCTATAGATTGTCGTAGACGGCATCTGCTTCGGCGTACCCTTTTTGAAATTGTTGCGCGGTCAAACGTGCCCAATCTGCATTCTCAGTCTGGTCAGGCAACAGCAAGATAACTCGAATCGGTGAGCCGGCTGGGAGTAAACTTTTCATCTCGGCGGGAACCTCAAGTGTTTTTTCTTTTGACAGAGTGACTTGAAATTCAAATGCTTTCATTACAGCGCCTCCATTGCAAATCATAGCATTGAAGAGAGGTTAGGTCAAGCAATCAAATCACCCGCGCGTTGCGCCGCGGTCAATGTGTTTTGCATCAGCATCGCGATTGTCATTGGACCCACACCGCCGGGCACCGGAGTAATCGCGCCCGCGACATTTTGTGCGTTTTCAAAATCCACATCGCCGATCAATCGCTTGCCGCTTTTTTTCGTTGCGTCGGGAATTTCGTTGATGCCCACGTCAATTACTGTCGCGCCGGGTTTGATCCAATCGGCTTGCACAAAACGTGGCTTGCCAATCGCCGCGACGACGATATCGGCTTGACCCACCACAGCGGGAAGATTTTGCGTGTGCGAATGACAAATCGTTACGGTCGCGTTGCGATGCAACAACAAAAACGCGACGGGCAAGCCAACAATGTTCGAGCGTCCGATGACGACCGCGCGCGCGCCTTCGATTTTTGTTCCGCTCGCATCAATCAACGCGAGGCAACCCGCGGGCGTGCACGGCACAAATAGCGGCGCGCGATTTATCACTGAAAGTGTTTTCAACATCGCGAGGCGTCCGACGTTGATCGGATGAAAACCATCCACATCTTTTTCGAGCGGAATCGCGGCGAGAACCGTTTCCTGATCAATGTGCGCGGGGAGCGGCAGTTGAACGAGAATGCCGTGAATTTTTGCGTCCGCGCCGAGATCGCGAATAATGTTGAGCAAATCATTTTGCGAAATGTCGGCGGGCAACGTGTGTCCGACCGAATACATTTCCAATTCTTGCACGGTTTTTTGTTTGGACGCGACGTACGTTTTCGACGCGGGATTCTCGCCCACGAGAACGGTCGCGAGACCGGGCGTGATGCCGCGCGAATTTTGTAATTGCGCGGCTTGTTCTTTCACGCGCGCTTTAATCGAATCGGCGAGGGCTTTGCCGTCAATAAGTTTGGCTGTCATGAAATCATTTGCCATAGAGGTCACAGAGAACATAGAGGAAGAAAGGATTTTCTCGATTTTCTCTATGTTCTCTATGGCGAAGATAATTATTTCATTTCCGCGGGCTGATCGAACGCGACAAGCAAAAATAAAAACACGCCGACGCCCATCGCGATCAAAACGTACTCTTGCGGCGCGCTGGTCAAGAAACGGACGAGCAACGTGCCGAGCAAAATCACAACCGACGCGCCGAGCAAAATATTTGTAGTGCGCGGACTGAATTGATGTTTGAAATCTTGGTCAGACATGATCGCCTCCGTTGTATGAACTCGACGCGTATTATACCGCGTATCCCCAAAGGTCTGAAATCGCGGCAAGATTTAACGGCAATTGACAGCAGATCTGCTTCTGGATTAGAATAGCGATGACTGAAAAGAGGTGCGAGATGGTTGAAACGACTCGGCTCGCGGACACAACGGTATCACGCGAACCTCCCA
>JACQEA010000005.1 GCA_016200825.1 Chloroflexota bacterium
AAACGTCATTGCGAGCGAAGCGAGGCAATCCCCAGATGCACTTGGAGATTGCTTCGTCGCAGAGTTTACAGTGAGCGAAGCGAATCTGCTCCTCGCAATGACGCTATCATTTTTTTCTTCGCGCGCTTGGCGTTCCATTCACTTCGTTCAGGACAGGCTTGGCGGTAAAAATTACACCTGCACTTGCCGCAGGTGCAAGTGTTTCACTTAAAGTCTATTATTCGCGTTGAAAAATCGCGGAGGCGATTCGTCCGCGCGCATCTTTGTACGTGCAATCGAGCGTCGTGACCACGGGATCAACCAGACATTCAAAATCAAACGCGGCGGACGCGATCGGCGTGAGCGTGCCTGCGCCGACAAAATCAACGTGAAAAGTAATCGCGCCGGGTTTGATCACACCAAACGCGATGCGCCCATCGCCTTCGATCGGCGATTTGAATTCGCCGCGCAACGCGCCGCTAATCTGCCGCAGAGTCGCGCTCATTGTGCCATTGGGAGTTGACGCGTTCCATCGCCCGGAAAGTGAAGGCGGAGTTGGCGTGGGCGTCGCGGGCGCGGGTAAATTGATAATGCCGCTGATCGAATTTGATTTTCCAATTTGCCGATAAGAATCAATCGCCTGCGCGAACAAGTACACCACACCCGCGCTCGTTGGATTCCATTCGCAGATCGCGGATTTCAATGTGGACGCGCGCGCGTCGATCGCGCAAATAATTTGCGGCGTGGATTGGCCTTGCCCATAGCCCCATAATTCTACGCGCTCTAATTCCGCGTTCGCTTGTCCGCTAAACGATACGCGCAATGGCGCGGCATTATTAAAATGATCGGCGGGCGAAAGAATTTGCGCGCTAGGTGGCGCGGGCGGTACAAGTCGCGGGGTAATCGTCGCGCGCGGTGTGCGCGTGCGCGTGAGTGTGAGCGCGGGCGCGCGTGTGGGCGTAGATTGTCCGGGACGCAAAACAGTTATGGTTTGCGACGCGGACTCTTTGAAATTTCCCGCCGCGTTATACGCGCGCGCAGTGATCGAAAATTCGCCCGCGCTCGCGCCAAGCCAAACAAATTGCATCGTCAACGCGGTTTGCCGCGCTGAATTACTGCTCGCGACGGTATTCGAAATTTGGCCCGCGCTCCATAATTCGATTCGTTGCACGCCGCCGGGGTCGAGCGCGGTGATCGTAATCGTGATCGGTTCGTTGATCATCGCGAACGCGCGCTCGAGTGAAAGCGAAAGTGTTGGCGTGTGATTGTCAACGACGACGACGCGCAACGGTGCGGAATCGGTCGTTTGATCTTGATTGTCGTGCGCGCGCACAAAAAAAATATGACTGCCCGCCGCGAGTGCCGACCACGTAAACACATTCGAGAGAATTGATTGTCCGTTCGCGTTTTGCGACGCGGCGTACGAATACATTTGATTGTCCACCCACAAATCAAGTTGCGTCACGCCAACTTCATCCGACGCGACGCCAAAAATTTGAATCGGCGCGCCAAATTCAAATTGCGGCGTGCCGGTCGGATACAAAATCGCGGCAACCGGTTTGCGCGCGTCGGGCGTAACGCTCACGGTGATTTCGTCGGGCGCGCTCGCGAGATTATTCGCGTCGTACGCGACGACGCGCAAAACATGACTGCCGATTTGCGCGGGCGTCCACGCAAAAATCGCGGCAAACGCGATGGGGTTCGCGTCCGCGCGTTCCGCGCGCACCGCGACGTTATCGTCAAACAATTCCAGACGCGCGATGCCGCTCTCGCTCGCGGCGTACGCGACGACCGCGACCGTTTGATTCACGCTGAATTGCGCGCTCGCGGCCGGCGAAATAATTTGCGCGAGCGGCAACGCGTTCGCGCGCGCCGCGGCGGGCGTGGCGATAATCGCGGGCGACGCGGGCGCGAGCGTTGGAAAAGAAACGAGCGGCGTCACGCGCGTAAAAGTTTCGGATGGACGCGCGGGCGCGCGCGTTTCCGTTGACGGAACGGTTTCAGGAATCGGCAATGATTCGCACGCGCTGGCAAGCAACATGATGAAAATAAAACTGGACCAAAATCGAAATGGCATTGCAAAGTTGGTTTGAATGTAAATGCGATTGGAAAACATTATAACGCGAATCAGAGCAGAGACAAAAACGCGGGAGTGGCTAACATCGAAGAAATAATTATTCGTTCAAAAAGAAAAGTTACAGTGTCATTCTGAGCGACCGAAGGGAGCGAAGAATCTCGTTATGCATTATTAATTCAAACGAGTCAACGAGATGCTTCGCTACGCTCAGCATGACAATGAAGCTAGATTTCTTCGCAAGATCGAGATCTGCGCGATTAACTTCCCCTAAAACGCGCGCGTCATTGATGAATCGCGCGTGAGATGATATAATCGCGAATAGTTAAATGTTCAACGCGATTACAGATATTCCCGGTATTCTGGTCGGTCACGACACCGATTTAGAAAACGCGACCGGTTGCACGGTAATTTTGTGTCCGCCCGCAGGCGCGATTGCGGGCGTGGACGTGCGCGGTCCCGCGCCCGCGACGTGCGAAACAGATTTATTACGCCCCGCGCATTTGATCGAACGCGCACACGCGATTGTATTGACCGGCGGCAGCGCGTTTGGATTAGAAGCCGCCGCGGGCGCGATGAAATTTTTCGAAGAAAAAAATATTGGATTCGATACGCGCGTCGCGCGCGTGCCCATCGTTCCCGCCGCGGCAATTTTCGATTTAGGCATTGGCAGCGCGGTGATTCGTCCGACACCGTACTCGGGCTATCGCGCGGCGTTATCGGCGCAAGATGGAAAAATTGAAGAGGGAAATGTCGGCGC